>DASUTZ010000073.1:0-4160 GCA_036374295.1 Actinomycetota bacterium | reverse complement strand
CGGCCGGATCACCGTGATGTCGCTGGCGCCACCGCCGATCCGGATCGGGACGGCGACCTTCGGGTGAGGCATCCGCACCTCGACCTTCGAGGCTCCTCCTGAGATCTCCAGGCTCGTGAGCTCGAGCTCCTGCAGGTCGGCCGTGACGTCCGACATCCCCCACCTGGCCTCGAGCGCCCATGGGATCCTCCCGGAGAGCGTGATCTCGCCGCTCGGCGGATGGAGGCTGGAACGGTAGCGTACGGACACGGTCCCATCGGTGACCCGAATCTCGGGCACCTTCCCCTCGAAACGGGCTCGGTAGAGATCCTCCATCTGAGCGTCCACCCTCAGCTCCAGGTGTGAAGCGCCCCGCGTGAACACGAGGCGACCCGATTCGATCGAGCCCAGCGGGGCGGCCATCTCCTCGACGGTCCTGCTCTTCGTCATCTTCTCCATCTCCTTTCACGTCACCTCGGGGCCTCACGGGCCCCGATGGGCTCCCACGCTCGCGCCGGGCCCGTGGCCAGGGCGGACAGGAAGCGCTCCAGCGCGTGGATCGCCGCCCGGGCCTGGGGGGACCAGCGGGTGGCGATCAGGTCGAACATGTGATCGGTGTGCGGCAGGTAGACAGCGGACACGGGCACGCCAGCCTCCCGGAGGCGCCGGTGAAGCGCCCGGGCCCCGGCGACCGGCGCCATCTCGTCGTGCAGCCCGTGGGCAAGCAGCGTGGGCGGGCAGTCTCGGCGGATGTGGGTGAGCACCGACAGGGGCTCGTAACGTTCGGGGACCTCGCCGGGCGTCCCGCCGACCAGCCAGTCGCATCGACCGGCCTCCATGTGGTGGAGGCGCAGACGGACGGCGTCCTCTCCGAACAGGCGGAGCGCCCACCGGGGCGGCGGTGTGTCCCAGTCGGGCTGCGGATCGTCGGGGCGGCAGACCTTCCCCTGCGACGTGTGCTCGTACATCGCCGCCAGATCCACCTGCCCGTAGAGTGACGCGACGCCGCAGACGTCCAGATCGGATCCGGAGAGATCCGCCGGCCTGAGGACCGGGTCCCCGTGCGCGTAGGTGGCCAACAGCGCGAGGTGGCCGCCCGACGATCCGCCGGCGAGCACGATCCGGTCCGGCTGGATGCTCAGAAGGGCGGCGTGCTCTTTCACCCAGGCCACGGCACGCATCGCGTCGGTCACCATCCCGGGGACGTCCGTCTCGGGGAACAGTCGGTAGGCCACGTCCACGATCACGTGGCCCTGCGAGGCCAGGTGGCGGAAGAGCGGCCGGGTGCCCGCGTCCTTATCCAGGATGTAGTAGGCGCCGCCGTGCAGGTAGACGACCGCCAGCCCCGAGGGCGGCACCTCCTCGGGCGGCTCCCACACGTCGCAGAGGAGCTCTCTGCCCGTGCCCGGCACGGTGGCGAAGACGACGTCTTCCCGAAGGCGGGGCTCGGGGGCGCCGGGCAGCGGTCCACGCCACATCCGGCCCACCATCCGGTCCCGACGCGCCGGAGGGATCCGATCGGCCCAGCCGGGGCCGAGCGCGGCGGCGAGGTCGGCGCGAACCAGGCCCAAGCGCACGATCACGAAGGAGGCCCCGAGCGCGGCGAGCGCGGCCGGCACCCCCATCCACCAGGACCCTCGCAGCACCCCCGTCAAGGCGAGGAGGAGCGCGGCGGCGGCGATGAACGGTGTGAAGGCGCCGGCGGCGACCTTGGGGAGGAAGAGGTACAGGCCCACGGGCCGCCAACGGAAGGGCACGAAGAGCAGTGCCGTCCAGATCAGGAGGGCGACCGCGATCCCGACGCCCAGCCCGTGCAACAGGGCGACCATCTCGCACCCTCCTCCCGGCCCGCCCTGAGGGCGCGCGAGCGCCCAGGCGAGGCCCGGCATCTCTCGGGTGATCCCCAGCATGCTCCCTCAGGGCCTCACGGCCTAGGGTCGAACGCAGGGCTCGTCGCGGGCCGGAGGACTCCCATTCCCTGAGCGGACTCCCGACGGCCGCTCTGCGCCATGCCGCGGCCGCCGCCCGAGCGACCCACGGTTGCCGGGCCCATCGCCCCTAAGGGGGGCCGTACGGCCGAGGGAGACTGCATCCGAGAGGTGGAACGATGGGCCGGCACGATCAGCAGACGCTGGCGGAAGGGGTCCGCCGGGACCGTGATCCGAGGGTGCTGCTGGTCGGCTACAACGGCGCCAACAACACGGGAGCGGAGGCCCTCCTCCTCGTGGACATCGCGGACATCCAGGCGGTGCTTGGGCCCGACGCCCGGCTGACGATCCCGGCGCTCGAGCCTCGGAACCTCGCTCGCTACGTCGGCGGTCTGCCGGGCGTCGACGTCGTCCGGATGCCGATGATCTTCTTCCCGACCATCCGAAGGCTCGTGCGCGAGCACGACCTCATCCTCCTGGTGGAGGGCGCCACCTACATGGACGCGAGCGCCTCGGCGCTCCTCTGGTACTTCATGTGGGCGACGAGGTGCGCGGCCACGGCCGAGAAGCCATGCCTCGCCTACGCGGTCGATGCCGGGGAGCTGAAGCCGCTGAACCGGCGGCTCGTTCGCCGCATCGCACCGCGGACGGACCTGATCATCGTCCGCTCGGCCGCGGCCGGGGAGCGGCTGCGAAGCTGGGGCGTCGACACACGGATCGAGGTCACCGCGGACAACGCGTTCCGGTTCGAGCCCAGGGCTGAGGATGCGCGGTGGGTCGAGGACGCCTGGCCCGAGGCCGGGCCGCACCCCGTCGGCATCGCGGCCGTCGACTACAACGTGTGGCCCGTGGTCGTCCGGCCGTGGGGGCGACGAGCCGACTGCTACCGCTGGCCCTACTACTACTCGCGATCCCCGGAGCGCCGCGCCGCGAGCGCTGCCCTCGCCGAGGGCTTCGCTCGGCTCGCCGACGGGATCATCGAACGGCACGATCGCTCGGTCGCGCTGATCTGCATGGAGCAGCTCGACGAGACGCTGGCAGAGCGCATCCATGAGCGCATGGTCCACTCGGATCGGGCCCGGATGTTCTCCTCGCGCGACCACGACGCCTCGAAGATGACGGTGCTGCTCCGGAGCCTCGGCGCGCTCGTCACGTCCCGATATCACGCCTCCGTCCTCTCGCTCCCGGCCGGCGTGCCCCAGGTGGCGGTGCGGCAGGATCTGCGGCTGCAGACGCTGTACGAGGAGATGGGGCTCCGGGACCTGTGCGTCGCTCCCGGCCCCCACATGTTCGATGTGGTCCGCTCCGCGGTCGATCGGCTGCTGGCCGATGACGGGTCGCTGCCCGCCCGTCTCCGTCGGGAGCACGCTCGCCATCTCGAGGCGGCCCGCCGGAACCCCGAGCTGCTGGCGGCCTTCGTCGCCGAGCACGGGTGGAGGTCGCCGGCATGGACGACGTAGTCCTGCTGACGGGCGGAACGGGGTTTTTGGGGACCGAGATCGCCCGCAGGCTGCTGCGGCGGCCCGAGGCGAGGATCGTCGTCCTGGTCCACGCCTCCGGCGAGGACGAGGGGCTGCTGGCCGCGAAGAGGGCCTGGTCCTACGCTCCGGATCTCGAGGAGGGGCTGGCGGCGGGTCGGGTGGAGATCGTGGCGGGCGACGTGCGCTCCGCCGATCTGGGGCTCGAGCCCAGCGTCCGGAGTGATCTCATCCGACGAGTCACCCGCATCGTCCACGCCGCGGCGGACCTCAGGATCGACGTCGTCCCCGCCGATCTCCGCCCAACGAACGTCCGGGGCGTGGCGAACGTGCTCGCCTTCGCCCTGGCCTGCCACGCCGACCACGGGCTGGTGCGCCTCTCGCACGTCTCGACGGCCTACGTGGCCGGCGGGAGGACCGGCGAGGTCCCCGAGGACGCGCTCGACGATCGCTTCGGCTTCGAGAACGCGTACGAGCTGACGAAGTACGAGGGGGAGCGCCTGGTCCGAGACGCGATGAAGCACCTGCCGATCTCCGTCTTCAGGCCCGCCATGATCGTGGGCGATTCCCGAACGGGGGAGGTCCGCACGTTCAACAGCTTCTACGTCCCCCTGCGCCGCTATCTGACGGGTCGTGTGCGGGTGGTGCCGGCGAGCCCCCGCCTGCGCGTCAACATCGTCCCGGTCGACCACGTGGCGGACGCCGTCGTGCGTCTGACGTTCGAGCCGGCCGCCGAAGGGTCCACCTTCCACCTCACCGCTCCCGCGGAGCATCT
>DASUTZ010000072.1:0-2099 GCA_036374295.1 Actinomycetota bacterium | reverse complement strand
GCGGAGGCCCTCCTCGGCGACGCGAAGCGCGTCGTTGAGTTGGACTTCGGGCAATTCGACCGAGCCGAGGACGTGAACACGCTCCTTGGCGCCCCGCCCGCCTACATCGGGTTCGGCGAGCACCTCCCGCTGCACGACCTGGCCCGGATGCCCTGGAGCGTCGTCGTGTGCAAGAACGTGGACGGCTGCCACCCCCAGGTCCGCGAGGTCCTGGCCCAGGCGCTCTCCGACGGGTTCCTGACCGAGCGGAGCGGGAAGCGTGTGTACCTCAGCGACGCCATGGTGGTCCTGACCGCGCCCTCCGAAGGCGCGGGACGCCTGTCCCCGGGCTTCCTTTCCGAGGAAAGGACCTCCTCGATGGAGCGGGTCCTCGGCGCCAGGCTCGTCGAGCAGGTCGACGTCGTGAGCACGACCAGGCCGGTCCAGCAGACCGAGGGCGTGGGGTGGCTCGAGGGAACGCTCCTCGAGGGGCTCTTGGAGCAGTACCGCGAGGACGGCCTGGACGTGGAGTGGGGAGACTCCTTCCTCGCCTGGGTCAGGGACCAGCAGCCTTCGCTCCCGTCGAGGCTGCTGCTCACCCGGCTGGTCGAGCGGCGTCTGGGAGAGGCCCTGATCCCGCACCTCCCCGCCCCCGGGGCGCGGGCCGCCGTCCTCGTCGAGGCGGAGGACCGGGAGCTGAAGGTGACCGAGCGGGCCGGACGGAGACGAGGGGATAGATAAGGACCGCTTCTTGGTCCGCTCGCTGCCCCCACCTGCGGCTCCGTACTAGCCTCGGGCCGTGCCTGGGAACGACCGGCGCGCAGAAGGCGAGCGGCCCACCCCCGCGGCGGGTTGGGAGGGGTCCCCGGCGCGCTTCATCGCGGGGGTTTTCGCCGTCTCCGCCCCTCTGTGGCTCCTCGGTGGGCGACGGCTCCCCGTCCCGGGCATGCGGCTGCCGCTCAGCGCCGTCCAGCTCGTCGCGCCCCTCGCCGTGTCGTGCGCGCTCGCCTATCGAGAGGGGGGACCGCGCCGGGTGAGGAGACTGCTGCGGAGGGCCCTCGATGCCAAGAGGATCGAGAAGAGGATCTGGTACCCGGTGCTCGTAGGCCTCCTCCCCGCCGTCATGCTCGCCACGTACGCCTTCATGCGCATGTCCGGGATCGACCTCCGGGGCCAGGCCGCGCCGATCACCGCGATCCCGGCGCTCCTCCTCATCTTTCTGCTCACCGGGGCGATGGAGGAGATCGGATGGACGGGGTACGCCACCGATCCGCTCCAGCGCCGGATGGGGGTGCTCCGGGCCGGGCTCGTCCTAGGAGTGGTCTGGGCCCTCTGGCACCTGGTGCCCTGGATCCAGGGAGGCAACCCTCCTGCGTGGGTGGTCGCCCAATCCTTCAGGAGCCTGGCGCTGCGAGTGCTGATCGTCTGCCTCTACAACGCAACGGGGAAGAGCGTCTTCGCGGCCACCCTGCTCCACGCGTTCGACAACGTCGGCGTCGCGCTGTTCCCCGGCTACGACTCGCCGCAGGCTCCCGCCATCTCCGGCGTCCTGCTGGGCGCAGCGGCGGGCCTGGCGATGCTTCTCCGTCCGGGCCGGCCCGGCGTCTCGGCACGCAGGTGATGGAGATCATCCTGGCCTTCCGCCCCCAGGGTCTCCAGCGCGTCCCAGGGGTGGACCCTAGCTCTCGGCCTCCGGCTCTCGCGACAGCGGGGCGGGCGTGTAGCGCTCGTCCCTGAAGACGTCCTCGGTGCGTGCCTGGACCGTCTCGGTCTGGGTGCCGCTCGCGAAGACGATCGTCTCGTGGGCCAGCAGATCGGGATCGACATAGACGGGCACGCCGAGTAGGGAGGGGATCGGGGGGATCGATCCGAGCTCGAAGCCCCCGAGGTCCCGCTCGATCTCGTCCTCGCTGGCGAGCCGGACGTGGCGGTCGCCAACCGCCTCCTTCACCAGATGCATGTCCAGGCGCCTGGAGGCGGGGATGACCGCGGCCGCGTGGCCCGACTCCAGGTCGAGGAGGAGCGTCTTGGCGACCTCGTCGGCCTCCAGGCCCAGCGCGCGGGCCTCCTCGATCGAGGTGTACGTGCGCTCGTGGGTCATCACCTCGTAGCTGACCCCC
>DASUTZ010000071.1:0-3626 GCA_036374295.1 Actinomycetota bacterium | reverse complement strand
GAGCAGCCCCTCCCCAA
Organism: Actinomycetota bacterium; assembly: GCA_036374295.1. Taxonomy (GTDB): domain Bacteria; phylum Actinomycetota; class UBA4738; order UBA4738; family CALAEC01; genus DASUTW01. The sequence continues at coordinate 3,609 of DASUTZ010000071.1, read as the reverse complement.
GGACCACCTCCTGGCCCACGCCGACCTCCAGCAGCGCATCGAGACGCCGATCTGCCTCGACGAGACCCTGACCTCGCCCCACGTGACCGACGAGGCGATCCGGCTCGAGGCGTGCCGCGTGGTCAACCTCAAGGTGGGGCGCGTGGGGGGGATCGAGGCCTCCCGGCGGATCCACGACCTCGTGGTCGAGCGCCGGGTCCCCATGTGGTGCGGGGGCATGCTCGAGACCGGCATCGGCCGCGCGGTGAACCTGGCGCTGGCGGCGATGCCGGGGTTCACCCTGCCGGGCGACACGAGCAGCTCGAACCGCTACTTCCACCAGGACGTCACCGAGCCCTTCATCCTGGGGCGCGACGGCACGATGGCCGTGCCCGACGGCCCGGGCATCGGCGTCACCCCACACGGGGATCTTCTCGACGAGATCGCCGTGGACCGGCACTTCGTCCGGTCTTGACGGGACCTACTCGGAACGGCCGGGGAGCTCGACCGTGAAGGTCGACCCCCGTCCCAGCTCGCTCTCCACGCTGATGCGACCGCCGTGCTGCTCCACCACGTGCTTCACGATGGCCAGCCCCAGCCCGGTGCCTCCCGTCTCCCGGGAGCGGGCGCGGTCGACACGATAGAAGCGCTCGAAGATCCTGGGGATCTCCCGCCGCGGGATCCCCGGGCCGGTGTCGGCCACCGTCAGCTCCACGGCGCCGTCGACGGAGCGGACGGCGAGCCGCACCCGGCCCCCGCGGCCCGTGTGCCTGATCGCGTTGTCCACGAGGTTCCGGACCAGGAGCCGCAGCCCCTCCTCGTCGCCCGTCAGCGAGGCGCCGCCCAGGTCGGTGGCCAGATCCACGCCGGCCTCCCGGGCCCGCTCCTCGAGCCGCTCCGCCTCCTCGCGGGCGATGCGGTCCAGCGACTGACGGCGCCCCTCGGGCCGCTCCCCCTCCAGGCGCGAGAGGTCGAGCAGGTCCGAGACGATCGTCGAGAGGCGGACCGCATCGCGGTGGAGCTGCTCCGCGAAACGCTTCGCCGCCCTCGGGTCCTCCTCCACGACGTCCCGGACCGTCTCCGCGGCCACCTGGATCGAGGCCGCCGGCGTCTTCAGCTCGTGGGAGGCGTCGGCCACGAAGTCCCGGCGCATCGCCTCGACACGTCGCTGCTCGGTCACGTCTCGGAGCACAAGAAGCACGCGGTCGCGGCCCAGGACCGGCACGGCCTCGGCCTGGACGATCCGGGGCGGGTCGGAGGTCTCGATCTCCTCCCTGCTGATCTGCCCCGTGGCGCGCACCTCCCGGACGTGTCGCTGGAGGGCGTGGGGCGCGAGACCCCGGACCTCCGTCGGCGTCCCGTGCAGGAGCTTCCGGGCCGCGGGATTCACGTACCGGACATCCTCGCCTCCCACGAGGACCACCCCTTCGTCCATCACGGACAGGATCGAATCGCGCATGCGGCGGTCCTCCTGGATCTGCGCGATCCGCCTGCCGAGGTCCGAGGCGAGCCGGTCCAGCGTCTCCCCCAGGAGCGCCAGCTCGGCGGTGCGCCCGGCCGGGAGGCCGACCTCGAGATCGCCGGCCGACATCCGCGCCAGCGCCTCGGACATCTGGTCCAGGGGCCGCGTCAGCCGCCGGGCCACTAGGTACACGACGACCACCCCCGCCACCGCGGCGACCGAAGCCCCCAGGACGATCAGCGCGCGGACGCGACCCAGGCGCTCCTGCACGGCCCGGAGGGGCATGGCCACGCGGACGACCCGCTCCCCTTCCAGGAGGGCCACGTACCGGAAGGGCCTCCCTACCGACTCGCTGAGCCGCGAGTCCACCCCGACCTCGCCGGCGAGGGCCGCGCGAACCTCCGGGCGATCTGCGTGGTTCTCCAGCTCGGCCGGTTCCCCCTGGGAGTCGGCCAGGACGGCGCCGTCGCCTCGGATCACCGTGATCCTGAGCCCGACACCTCGCCCCAGCCGGAGTACCTCGGGCTGGAGGTCCTCCTCACCCTCGAGGCTCCGGGCGACCGTCCTCACCTGCGTCACGAGCGAGTCGGTCAGGTCGTCGAGGAGCGCTCGCTCGATCGCGCGGTCGAGGACCAGGCCGAGCAGGGAGAGCAGGCCCACCACCGCCAGGGCGAACCATGCGACCAGCCGTCGCGCGAGGGTGGGACGTCGATCCATCGGGACGCGACCCTACGCCCGCGCCAGGTCGGCGAGGAGACCTCGGACGCGCCGCTCGATCTCATCGCGGATCGCGCGGACGACCTCCAGGGACTTCCCGGCCGGGTCCTCGAGCTCCCAGTCCTCGTACCGTTTCCCGGGGTAGAAGGGGCAGGCGTCGCCGCAGCCCATCGTGACCACGACGTCGGCCTCGCGCACCGCCTCGTCCTCGAGCCGGCGCGGCCGGACGCCTGTGAGGTCGATCGCCACCTCTCGCATCGCCTGGACGACGTTCGGATGGACCTGGTCGGCGGGCGTGGTGCCGGCCGACCGGACGCGAACCGCGTCGCCCCCGATCCGCTCGAGCAGGCCGGCGGCCATCTGTGACCGCCCCGCGTTGTGCACACAGACGAACAGCACGACGGGCGCCTCAGCCATCGGTCATCTTGTACCCCACGCCGCGCACGGTGACGAGGAGCCGGGGGTGATGAGGGTCCTCCTCGATCTTCGCCCGGAGTCGCTTCACGTGGACGTCGAGGGTCTTGGTGTCGCCGAAATAGTCAGGGCCCCAGACCTCGTCGATCAGGAAGTCACGGGTGAGGAGCCTCCCCCGCCTCCTGAGAAAGGCCTCCAGCAGCTCGAACTCCTTGGGCGGGAAGCGGACGAGCTCGCCGCGGACCGTGACCTCGTGCCGCCCCACGTGCATCTCCACGGGACCCGAGCGGAGGAGCTCCTCGTGTGCCGGCTGCCCCGCCAGGCGGACGCGCCGGAGCCCCGCCCGGACCCTCGAGATCAGCTCCCGCATCGAGAACGGCTTCGTGACGTAGTCGTCGGCGCCCAGCTCGAGGCCGGCCACCTTGTCGGCCTCGGCGTCCCGGGCCGTCAGGATGATGATCGGGACCGAGGACTCCGCCCTGATCGCGCGGCACACGTCCAGCCCGGAGAGCTCGGGGAGCATGAGGTCCAGGACCACGAGATCGGGGGCCCCGGCCCGGAAGGCCTCGAGCCCGCGGACGCCGTCCTGCACGACGTCCACCGCGTAGCCCTCGCGCTCCAGGTTGTACCGGACCGTCTCCGCCAGCGACGACTCGTCCTCCACCACGAGGACGCGTGCGACCTCAGCCATCGGAGAACTCCTCGAACTCCCCCGTGAGCAGGAACGCGGCCTGCTCGGCGATGTCCACCGCGTGATCCCCCACCCGCTCCAGCTGTCTCGACACCACCATCATCCGCACGGCCCACTCGAGCACGTCCTGGTCCCCCGAGCAGGCCGCCACCTCACGGTACATCCCCCGGTTCAGGCGGTCGACGGGATCGTCCATCGAGGGGAGTCGGCGGGCCAGGTCCAGGTCGCGCCGGGCGAAGGCCTCCATCGACGCTCGGAGCATGGGCCGGACCACGTCCCCCATCTCGACCAGGGCGGCGAGGATCGGCTCGCTGCGCGGCAGGTCGCGCGTGGCGTTCGCGATCTT
>DASUTZ010000070.1:0-9028 GCA_036374295.1 Actinomycetota bacterium | reverse complement strand
CCTTCCCGATCGTGACCATGTCGGGCCGCGGGACCATCACCTCGCGCACGATCGTGTCGCCGAACTCGAAGATCGAGTGGATCAGCTCCTTCTCCTCCTCCTCGATCGCGCCCTCCTCGCTGCCGGCCTCGGCCATCGCCCGGATCTCCTCCTCGGAGACGAAGGGGCCGGTCCGCAGGCCCTTCCCGGGGAGGAGGATGTTGGCGATGCCGATGAGGCCGCGGGTGGGCCAGGCCAGCACCCTGGACAGTCCCAGGACCACCGGGGCCAGGGCCAGCGCCACGCGGTCGCTGTGCAGGATGCCGAAGGTCTTCGACATCGCCTCGACGAAGATGAAGTACACGAGGGTGAAGGCCACCGACAGCAGGGTGATCCCCAGGCTGCCGTAGAGGCGATCGGCGATGATCGCCACGAGGATGGCCGACCCGTTCTGGGCCAGCATCACCCAGAGGTAGATCGCGTTGAGGTAGCGGGGCGGGTCGGTCTCGATCATGACGAGCCGGGAGGCGTTGCGACGCCCCTCGTCCTCGAGCGCCAGGGCCCGCACGCGGCTCATCCGGCTGATCGACGCCTCGGCCATGGCCAGGACCGAGCCGAACAGGACGAGGAGCACGACGGCCACGGTCATCCAGATCACGAGGACCCCTCCATCGGGACGCCCGCGTATCGGGCCTGCCGGGCCCACATCTCCGCGCGATCCTCGTCGGTCTCGTGGTCGTAGCCGAGGAGGTGGAGGATGCCGTGGACGAGGAGCAGCCCCACGTCGGCCTCGGCCCCCTCCTGCTCGGCGGCCTCCTCGGGGCAGACCACCACGTCGCCCAGCAGGCGCACGCCGTCCTCGGCCTCGTCGTCCTGTGGGAACGACAGCACGTCTGTGGGGCCCGGCTCGCCGAGGTAGCGCTCGTGGAGGTCGGCGATCTCGTCCCGCGTCACCAAGCTCACCGAGAGCTCGACGTCCGGCTGGCCCTCGGCCCTGAGGCTCTCCCGCGCCAAGCGCGTGAGCGCGGGCTCGTCCACGGGCAGGTCCTGACGGTTGGAGATAAGGATGGTCGGTCTACTGGAGGGGTCGTCGCTCATCGAGGATCACTCGCTCGCGCGAGCCTGCTGCTCGCCGAACACACGGTACGCCTCCACGATGTCCTGCACGATCTTGTGCCGGACGACGTCGCGGGCCCCGAGGTGGATGAACTCGATGCCGTCGATCCCCTGCAGGATCTCCTCGACCACCATCAGCCCCGAGCGCTGGCCGCTGGGGAGGTCGACCTGGGTCACGTCGCCGTTCACGACCGCGCGCGATCCGAAGCCGAGGCGGGTGAGGAACATCTTCATCTGTTCGGGGGAGGTGTTCTGCGCCTCGTCGAGGATGATGAACGAGTCGTTCAGCGTCCGTCCGCGCATGTACGCCAGGGGCGCCACCTCGATCGTGCCCCGCTCCATTGACCGCTGGAAGGTGTCGGCCTCGATCATCTCGTAGAGGGCATCGTAGAGCGGCTTGAGGTACGGGTCGATCTTCTCGTAGAGGGTCCCGGGGAGGAAGCCGAGCCGCTCGCCCGCCTCCACCGCCGGTCGGGTCAGGATGATCCTGGAGATCTCCTTCTCCTGGAGGGCGCGGACGGCGGCCGCGACGGCCAGGTACGTCTTGCCGGTCCCGGCGGGACCGATGGCGAACGTGACCGTGGAGCGGTGGATCGCGTCCACGTACTGCTGCTGGCCCACCGTCTTCGGGGCGATCGTCTTGCGGCGGGCCGTGCGCAGGACCTCGGTCAGGACCTCGGACGGGCGCCCCTCGTCCCGCTTGATCATGTCGATCGTCCGCTCGACCGATTCGGGGCTGAGCGGCTGGCCCCGCTCGAGTAGCGTGAGCAGCTCCTCGAACAGGACGGCGACGCGCTCGGACTCCTCCGGTGGTCCCGAGATCGCGATCTCGTTCCCGCGCACGATGATGGAGGAGCCGAAGGCGCTCTCGATGATCTTGAGGAACTCGTCCCGTTCGCCGAGGAGGGCGACCATCGATCGGTCGCCGGGGACGAAGATCTTCACCTGCGTGGTGCTCTCGGCCAACTCGCTCCTGGGGGGTTGGGAAGAGGGTCGCTCCGGGGACCCTCGAGGCGATTATACCCTCGGGTCCCTGCCCTCCACGCTCAGCCGGGGGGCCATGCCATGGGCCGGCCGCCGAGCAGGTGGAAGTGCAGGTGATGCACGGACTGGCCCGCGTCGGGCCCGACGTTCGTCACCAGCCGCCAGCCCGAGCGTTCGATCCCCTCGGCCTTGGCCAGGTGCTCCGCCACGTGGAAGACGTCCACGAGCAGGTCCCCGTCGCGATCCCTGATCGCGCGGGCCGACTCCACGTGCTCCTTGGGGACGATCAGGATGTGGGTCGGGGCCTGTGGGTTGATGTCGCGGAACGCGACGACGTCCTCCCCCGCGTGGACGATCTCGGCCTCCTGCTCGCCCCGGGCGATGCGGCAGAAGAGGCAGTCCTCCATGGGCCCGATGCTATCCGCTCGCGTCACCCGGGTCGAGCGGGGCGCCGCGCTCGCCGAGCCGCCCGTAGCGCGAGAGGGCGATCGCCGCGCCGGCCAGGGCAGCCGTCTCGGTCCGGAGGATCGTCAGCCCCAGGGCGGCGAGCGCGGCGCCCCGCGACTCGGCGTCCCTCGCCTCCTCCTCGGTGATGCCGCCCTCGGGGCCCACGGCCAGGGTGAGGGCCTCCGGCGGCTCTTCGGGCAGGACCGCGGCCAACCCCTCGGTGGCGCCCTCCCAGAGGAGGATCACCGGTCCCTCCGCGCCGTCCAGGGCCTCGGCCCAGGTGGTGGGCCCCTCGACGTCGGGGAGGCGCGCGCGCCGCGACTGCTTGGCCGCCTCCCGGGCGATCGCCTCCGCGCGCTCCCTGGCCCTCGCGGCGCGCGCGCCGCTCCACCGACGGACGCTGCGGCCGGACTCCGCCAGCACGATCCGATCGGTCCCCACCTCCGTGAGCTTCTGGATGGCCCACGTCAGCCGCTCCCCCTTGGGAGCCGCCAGCACCACCGTCAGCCGCGGGGTCTCCGGTGGGACCTGGCGTCGCTCCTCGACCAGGGCCCGGACGGCGTCCTTCCCCACCTCGGTGATGCGCGCCACCGCCACCCCTCCCCGCCCGTCGCTCGAGGTGAGCCGGTCGCCGGGGCCCAAGCGCAGGGATCGGGTGGCATGGCGGGCGTCGTCGCGGTCCAGCACCACCTCGTCGCCGGGCTCGGGGGCCCCGGCGAAGAAGTGCGGGAGGCTCACGGCCGGCGGAGCCTGCCGGGCGCCGCGCCCTTGCCGGTGGGCTCGTCCCGGAGCTCGGCCAGCTGCTCGACGAGCGCCCGTTCCTTCTTCGAGAGCTTCGCGGGAAGGGCGACGTCGAGCTCGACGTACAGATCGCCGCGGCCGCGGCGTCCCAGGTTCGGGACGCCGCGGCCGCCCAGCCTGACCACGGTCCCGGGCTTCGTTCCCGGGCGGATCTTCAGGACCTCCGGACCGTCGAGCGTCTCGATCTCGACCTCGCCCCCCAGGATCGCCTGCGTGAGCGGGACCTCCAGCACGGCCACGAGATCCTGCCCCCTTCGCTCGAACACGGGGTGCGGCCGGACGCGGAGCCCGACGTAGAGGTCGCCGGGGGGCGTCCCTCGCCTCCCCTGATGCCCGGAACCCTCGATCCTGAGCTCCACGCCGTCGGCCACGCCCGCCGGCACCTCCACGGTGATCGTCTTCGTCCGGGGCACCCGCCCCTCGCCCCGGCAGCTCTGGCACGGCGAGGGGATCTGCTGGCCCGTGCCCCCGCACGCCGAGCAGATCCTCGAGGTCATCACCGTCCCGAAGACGCTCCGTCGCACGTCCGAGACCTCGCCGTTCCCTCCGCAGTGGGCACAGCGGACGGCCTCGGTGCCCGGCTCCCGGCCGGTGCCGTCGCACGCCTCGCACGGGGCCAGCGTCTCGACCTCGATCCCCTTCTCCACGCCGAAGGCGGCCTCCTCGAAGGAGAGCGCGATCGCCAGTCGGGCGTCCTCCCCGCGCTCGCGCCGCGGGGAGCGGCGGCCCCGCCGGAAGGGACTTCCGAAGAACATCTCGAAGATGTCCGAGACGTCCCCCATGAAGTCGAACATCTCGGGCGTGAAACCCTCGCCCCCGTAGGTGTCGTACTGACGCCGACGCGCCGGGTCCGAGAGGGTCTGGTAGGCGAGGTTGATCTCCTTGATGCGGTGCTCGGCATGGGGGTCGTCGCTGACGTCGGGATGGTACTCGCGCACGAGACGCCGGTAGGCCTTCCGGATCTCGTCCTGGGTGGCGTTTCGGGACACGCCCAGGACCTCGTAGAGGTCGCGCGTCTGCGCCATGGCCTACCCCGCGAGCCCGCGGAGCAGGTCCGAGAGGTGCCCGGCCACCACGCGGGTCGACGAGATCGCCTTCGGGTACTCCATGCGGGTCGGGCCCACCACCGCGATCGCGCCGACCGGGCGGGATCGGGGCCCGTACCAGGCCAGCACGACGCTGGCCTCCGCCATCGCCCGGAGCGTGTTCTCCCGCCCGATCCGGACGGTGACGTCGTCGATCGCGCCGGAGGCCGCGCGGAGGATCTCCAGGACCGCCGAGCCCTCCTCCAGGGCGCCCACCATCTCCCGGAGGGTGTCGGGAGACTCGAACGCTGCCTCATCGGCGATGTTGGCCACGCCCCCCAGGTAGATCTCGCCGGAGGCGTCACCCATGTGCCGGATCGCCGACGCCACGTCGCGGACGAGCCTCCGCTCCTCGTCGGCCATCTCCCGGATCAGCGCCGCCGCGCGTCTCGCCGCCTCGTCGTAGGAGAGCCCGACCAAGCGCTCGGAGAGCATCCGCGAGGCGCGCTCCACGATCCGCTCGTCGGGCTCGTGCCCCACCTCGAGCATCCGCTTGTCGACCCTGCCGGTGTCGCTGACGATCAGCAGCATCACGCTGGAGCCCACCGGCACGAGCTCGGTGCGCAGGACCCTGCTGCTCGTCGCCCGGGGCGTGACGGCCACGGCGGCGTATCCCGTGAGCCTCGAGAGGAGGGACGCGGTGCCGTGCAGGACCTCGTCTACGTCGCCCGCCGGCGGGCCGAAGAAGGTCTCGATCTGGTCCTGGAGCGTTCGCGGGAGGGCGACCGTCTCGGGGAGGGAGTCGACGTAGAACCGGTAGCCGAGATCCGTGGGGATGCGACCCGCAGAGGTGTGGGGCTGTGTCAGATAGCCGAGGTCCTCGAGCATGGCCAGCTCGTTGCGGATCGTGGCGGCGCTGACCCCGAGCCCGTACCGGCTCACGATCGTCTTGCTCCCCACGGGCTCGCCGGTCCGGATGTGGTCGCGGACCACGGCTCGCAGGACCGCCGCCTTCCGCTCCTCGATGGTCATGCTACCTACAGTTTTAGCACTCACCCGGCCCGAGTGCTAGGACGAGGCCAGAACGACCTCGTTGGCCAGGAGCATCCCGGGATCGGTCAGAGCCACGCGGCCGTCGTAACGACGCGCCAGGCCGCGAGCGACGAGATCCTCGGCCACGTCGATCGGGAGCCACGACGCCGGCACCCCCTCCGCCAGCCGGAGGCCCAGCAGGAGCCGCTCCATCCGCCGCTCATCCTCGCTGGGCCTCTCCTCTCCCCCCGTGGGAAGCATGCCGCCGCGGAGTTGCTCCACGTAGCGCTCCGGCGAGCGGAGGTTCCACCGGCGGACGCCCTCCCGGAACGAGTGGGCCCCGGGCCCGAGCCCCAGGTACGGACGACCGGTCCAGTATCCGAGATTGTGGAGGCTGGCCGCGCGTGGCCGGGCCCAGTTCGAGAGCTCGTAGTGCTCGTAGCCGGCGCTCACGAGCCGGTCGCAGGCCGCCTCGTACATGTCGGCCTGGAGATCGGGCTCGGGGGGCGCGAGGAGCCCCAGGGCGACCTCGCGCCCCAGCAGGGTCCCCCGCTCGATCGTGAGCGCGTAGCAGGACAGGTGATCGGGTCCTAGCGCCAGCGCCTCGCCCAGCGTGCGCTCCCACGACGCGAGCGTCTCCCCGCGGGCGCCGTAGATCAGGTCGAGGCTGACGTCGTCGAACCCCGCGGCGCGCGCGGCGGCGAAAGCTCGGCGCACCGACGAGACCGAGTGGATCCGCTGGAGCGCCGACAGCACGGCGGGGTCGAAGGACTGCGCGCCCACCGAGAGGCGGGTGACGCCTCGCTCCCGGAGCCGCTGCAGGTACGGAAGATCCAACGTGTCGGGGTTCGCCTCGCAGGTCACCTCGGCGTCGGACGCGACGTCGAAGCGCTCGCGGAGCCGATCCAGGATCGATCCCAGCGCCTCGGGGGCCAGGGTGGTCGGGGTCCCCCCGCCGAGGAAGATCGAGACCACGCGGACCCCCTCCCAGGAGGGCGCAGCGAGCTCCGTTTCCGACAGCAGGGCCTCCACGAAGGGGGACTTCAGGTGATCCAGCCCCGAGTGGGCGTTGAAGTCGCAGTACCCGCAGCGAGTCAGGCAGAAGGGGATGTGGACATAGATGCCGGCGTCCCCAGCCCGCGCCTCCGGCCGCCTCATCGACCCTTCCCCCTCGCCTCGGCGTCCACGCGGAGCGCGGCGATGAAGGCCTCGTGCGGCACGTCCACCTTCCCCACGCGTCGCAGCCGCCGCTTTCCCTCCTTCTGGCGCTCCAGCAGCTTGCGCTTCCGGGTGATGTCCCCGCCGTAGCACTTCGCCGTCACGTCCTTGCGTTTGGCGCGGACGGTCTCCCGGGCCACGATGCGGTTCCCGATCGCCGCCTGCACCGCGACGTCGAAGAGCTGCCGGGGGATCAGCTCCTTCAGCCGCTCGACCATCCGACGGCCGTAGGCCTGCGCCTTGTCCCGATGGACGACCGCCGAGAAGGCGTCCACCGGCTCGCCGTGCAGGAGGAGGTCCACCCGCACCAGGTCTCCCTCCTGGTAGCCGAAGGGCTCGTAGTCGAGCGAGGCGTAGCCGCGCGTCCCCGACTTCAGCTGGTCGAAGAAGTCGAAGATGATCTCGGCCAGCGGGAGCAGGTATCGGATCTCGACGCGCTCGGGCGAGAGGTACCGCATCTCCTCCATCGTCCCCCGCCGGTCCTGGACCAGCTCCATCACGGGGCCGAGGTACGCGCTCGGGGTGAGGATCGTGGCCAGGACGTAGGGCTCCTCGACGTGCTCGTACGTTCCCGGGACGGGCATCTCGGAGGGGTTGTGGACCTCGAGCGCCTCCCCACCCTCGCCGATCACATGCAGCTCCACGTTCGGGGCGGTGGCGATCAGCTGGAGCCCGAACTCTCGCTCCAGACGCTCCCGGACGATCTCCATGTGGAGCAGCCCCAGGAAGCCCGTGCGGAACCCGAACCCGAGCGCCCGGGACGTCTCCGGCTCGAACACCAGCGCCGCGTCGTTCAGCTGGAGACGGTCGAGGGCGTCGCGGAGCGCCGGGTACTCGTCGCCGTCCTCGGGGAACAGCCCCGACCAGACCATCGGCTTCGGCTCCCGGTACCCGGGGAGCTGCTCCACCTCGGTCCGAGCGAGCGTGATCGTGTCGCCGACCTTCGCCTGGCGGACGTCTTTCACGCCGGTGACCAGGTAGCCCACCTCTCCGGCGGCCAGCGCCGTCGCGGCCACGGGATCCGGGGCGAAGACGCCCACCTCCTCGGCGTCGGACTCGTGGCCGGTGGCCACCATCCGGACCCGGGCGTTGGACGGCAGGATCCCGTCCACCACGCGCACGTAGGCCACGACCCCTCGGTACTGGTCGTAGGTGGAGTCGAAGATCAGGGCCCGGGTGGAGGCGTCCGGGTCCCCGCCGGGCGGCGGGATCCGCTCGACCACCGCCCGCAGAAGGGCCTCGACGCCCTCCCCCGTCTTCCCCGAGATGTGCAGCACCTCGTCCGCGGGGACGCCGGTGAGCTCCGCGATCTCCCGCGCAGCGCCCGCCACGTCGGCCTGAGGGAGGTCGATCTTGTTCACCGCCGGCAGGATCGTGAGGCCCGCCTGCTCGGCCAGGTGGAAGTTGGCCAGCGTCTGGGCCTCGATCCCCTGGGCCGCGTCCACGAGCAGGATGGCGCCCTCCGCCGCCGCCAGCGCCCGCGAGACCTCGTAGGAGAAGTCCACGTGGCCGGGCGTGTCGATCAGGTTGAGCACGTGGGGCTCCCCGTCGAGCTCGTAGGCCAGCCGCACCGCCTGGGCCTTGATCGTGATCCCCCGCTCGCGCTCGAGGTCCATCCGATCGAGGAACTGCTCGCGCATCTGGCGCTCGGCCACGGCGTGGGTCAGCTCCAGGAAGCGGTCGGCAAGCGTGGACTTCCCGTGGTCGATGTGGCTGATGATGGCGAAGTTCCGGATCGGGTGGGTCACGCTCGTCATGGTAGCCGCCCGGGGCTCTGCCCCGACGACCTGCTACAATCGCCCGCCGATGGCCAACATCCAGTCGCAGATCAAGCGGAACCGCCAGAACGAGCGCCGCCGCGTCCGCAACAAGGCCGTTCGCACGCGCCTGAAGACCGAGGCGAAGCGGACGCTCGAGGTCGCCGAGCAGGGCGACCTCGAGGCCGCCCGCTCCGCCTACCGCAAGACCGCCCGGGAGCTGGACCGGGCCGCCTCGAAGGGCGTCCTCCACCCACGTACGGCGGCCCGCCGCAAGTCTCGCCTGGCCAAGCGGCTGAACGCCCGGCAGGGCGAGTAGCTCAGCGCGGGACCCGCGCCCTCCCGTTCGCGATCCGCGTCACCAGCATCGTCAGAACCACGTCGCCGCCACCCCCCTGCTTCAGCTGGGCATCGGCCTCGACCACCCTCCGATGGATGTCGGCCAGGTCCTCGGGATCGTACCTGCCGGCCTGCTCCCGGTAGCGGCGCGCCTGCCAGTCGAACCGCAGGCCGGCTTCGCGAGCCACATCCTTCAGCGGCATGCTCGGGGGGAGGCTCCGCACGCGGAGCAGGTCCCGCACGCGGGCGGCCACGCCCCCCAGGATCGCCAGCGGCTGCTCCCGGGCCCCCAGCATCGCGGCGAGGTAGCGGAGGGCGTCGCGGGCGTTG
>DASUTZ010000069.1:0-7319 GCA_036374295.1 Actinomycetota bacterium | reverse complement strand
ATGGCGATCGGGGCGGGGGCGGCCTTCATCGCCACGAGCGCCACGGCGGTCGCGGCAGACGTGGCCTCATGGGTGCCGATGACGCTCGGAGGCGTCGGCGGCGCGCTGACCTTGGGACTGGCGTACGACCTGATCGCGCGCCGCCGCCGCTGACTACTCGTCCGAGTCGAACTCCAGGGCGCAGCCGTTGATACAGTAGCGGAGCCCCGTGGGCTCGGGGCCGTCGTCGAAGACGTGGCCCAGGTGCCCACCGCAGGTGGCGCAGACCACCTCGGTCCGCATCATCCCGTGCGAGGTGTCGGGCCGAAGCTCGACGTTGTCCTCGGCCATCGGCTCGTAGAACGAGGGCCAGCCGGTGCCCGAGTCGTACTTCGTCTGTGACGAGAAGAGCTCGGTCCCGCAGGCCGCGCAGCGGAACGTCCCGTCCTCCTTCACCTCCAGCAGCTCGCTGGTGAACGGCGCCTCGGTGGCCTGCTGGCGCAGGACCGCGTACCGCTCGGGGCTCAGCTCCCGGCGCCACTCCTCGTCCGTCTTGTCGACCGCTCGCTTGCTCATCGATCTCCTCCCCGCTCGGCCTCCGCCCGGCGCAGCGCCTTCCGCACCCGCCGCTCGATGATGAACGCGGCGAGGGCCATGAACGTTCCCAGGATGGCTCGCTCGATCAAACGGCGCTTGGGCTTGCGATCGCTCACCCCGGCACTATCGCACGGAGCGGTTGTGGCGATCCTGGGCGGCGGTCAGCCCCTCGCGGATCAGGGTGAGGAGCGCGTCGGCCGCCTCCTCGGCCAGCAGCTCGGCATCCTCGCGCTCCGCCTTGGCGAACGGCCGCAACACGTAGTCGGCCGGGTCCTGTCGACCCGGAGGCCTCCCCACGCCGAGCCGCACCCGCAGGAAGTCGGGCGAGCCGATCGCGCCCACGAGGGAGCGCAGGCCGTTGTGGCCCGCCGTGGACCCGCCCTGCTTCACCTTGAGCGACCCGAAGGGCAGGTCGATCTCGTCGTGGACCACGACCACCCGGTCCAGGTCGAGCTTGCGCTTGCGGATGAAGCTGGCCACGGGCGGGCCGGTCACGTTCATGAAGGTCTGGCCCCGCAGGAGGTAGACGCGCTCGCCGTCCACGGTGGTCTCGCCGACCAGCAGGGGCATGAACCGCACCTTCCGGAGGCGGGCGTTCAGGCGATCGGAGAGCCGCTCGACGACCCAGCCCCCGATGTTGTGACGGGTCTCCGCGTAGCGCTCGCCCGGATTGCCCAGCCCGACGACGAGCCAGGCGGACACCTAGCCTTCCTCGGACTCGCCTTCCTCGGCGCGGGCCTCCTCGCCCTCGCCCTCGGCGGCCTCTCCGGCCTCCTCGCCCTCCACGAGCTCGCCCTCCTCGCCCTCGAGGAGCTCCTCCTCCTCGACCTCCGGCTCGGGCAGCTCGATGACCGGCGGCGGCACGATCGAGACCACAGGCTCCTCCTCGGAGCTGAGCACCGTGACGCCCTCGGGCACCGTGAGGTCCGAGACGTGGAGCGTGTCGTTCATCTCGAGCTCGGTGATCTCGGCCTCGACCGACTCCGGCACCTCCAGCGGGAGGACTTCGACGTGGAGCTCCCACAGGTGGTGCTCGACGACGCCGCCCTCCTTCTGGCCTTCGGCCTCGCCGGTGAGGACGATCGGGACGCGGACCTGGATCGGTTTGTTGCGATCGATCTGGATGAAGTCCACGTGGAGGAGGGTTCCCTTGAGGATGTCGCGCTGGACCTCGCGGGGGATCGTGAGGTACTCCTCCCCGTCCACCTTCAGGTCGACGAGGACGTTGACCCCGGCGTCGGTGTGGAGGACGTGCCAGAGGTCCATCAAGTCGACGGTGAAGTTCACAGGGTCCAGCTGAGGTCCGTAGAGGACCCCGGGCACGCGGCCCGCGGCCCGCGCCCTGCGGGCGGGACCCTTCCCGGACTCCTCACGTTTCTCTGCGGCGAGCTTGACTTCCATCGCTTCCCTCGCGGTCTGCTTGCGGCGGAGCCAACATTGTAGCGGAGGGTCGGAGCCCTCACCGACCCGCTAGCATCCCTTCGCCGTGTCGGATCGAGAGGACGCTCCGCTCATCGCATCGAGGAGGGCCCGGGCGGTCGCCCGGATGCGCGGGATCGCCGTGGACCTGTCGCCGCTCCGGGCCTCGCGGGACTACCGGCTCCTCTGGCTGGGCGAGATGGTCTCGCACACGGGCCGCCACATCACCGTGGTGGCGCTGCCGTTCCAGATCTACCAGCTCACGGGCTCGGCGCTTGCGATCGGACTCATCGGCCTGGCTCAGGTCGTGCCGCTGGTGGCCTTCTCGCTCGTGGGAGGGGTGATCGCCGACCGAGTGGACCGAAGGAAGCTGTTGGCAGCGACGCAGGTGGGCCTGGCCGTGGCATCCGTCCTGCTCGCGGGCGCGGCGATCTCGGGATCGCCGCCGCTCTGGTTCCTCTACCTCGTGGCCGGCCTGATCGGCGCGCTCTCCGGCCTGGACTCCCCGACGCGGACGGCCACGGTGCCGCGGCTCGTGGGGGAGGCCTACCTTCCCTCGGCGATCGCGCTGGAGCAGACGCTGTTCCAGCTCAGCGACGTGGTGGGGCCCGCGGTGGGCGGCGTGGTCCTGGGACAGCTGGGGCTGGCCTGGGCCTACGCGCTCGACGCCGCGACGTTCCTCGTGGCCCTGGGGACCGTGCTCGCGATGCGTCCCCTGCCGCCCGACCCGGCCCAGCGCGAGGTGAAGAGCGTGGCGGCGTTCCGCGAGGGGTTCCGCTACCTCCGCGGCCGACGGGTCCTGCAGGCGACCTTCCAGGTGGACCTCATCGCCATGGTCTTCGGGATGCCGAGGGCGCTGTTCCCGGTCCTGGCGGCGGAGGTGTTCCAGGTGGGCCCGGAGGCGCTCGGCCTGCTCTACGCGGCCCCGGGAGCCGGCGCGCTGCTCGGCGCGCTCACGAGCGGATGGGTGCGGCACGTGCGCCGGCAGGGGCGGGCGGTGTTGTGGGCGGTCGCCGTGTGGGGGCTGGCGGTGGCGTTGTTCGGGCTGACCGACATCCTGTGGCTGGCGCTCCTGCTCCTGGGGGTGGCCGGAGCCGCCGACATGCTCAGCGCGATCTTCCGGTCGACGATCCTCCAGCGCTCGGTGCCCGACCGGCTCCGCGGAAGGCTCTCGGCGATCCACATCGCGGTCGTCGTCGGGGGTCCGAGGCTGGGTGACCTGGAGGCGGGCGTGGTCGCCGCGGCGGTCTCTCCGACGTTCTCGGTGGTCTCCGGCGGCGTCGCCACCGTGGTCGGCGTCGGCGTGCTTGCCGCCCTCGTCCCCGCCTTCGTTCGCTACCGCTCGGGCGACCCGGCCTGAGCCCTACGGCATGTTCTGGCCGTGGAAGATCTCCGAGACCGACTCGTCCTCGAACACGGCCTGGAGCGCCGACGCGATGATCGGCGCGATCGAGAGCACGGTGAGCTTGTCGAGCTGCTTCTCCGCGGGGACGGGAAGCGTGTTCGTCACGACGACCTTCTGGATCACGGACTCCTCGAGGCGCTGGGAAGCCTTCCCGCTGAAGACCGCGTGGGTGGCAGCCGCGTAGATCCGCGAGGCGCCCTCGCGCTGCAGGGCCTCCGCCCCCTCGACCATCGTCCCCGCCGTGTCGATCATGTCGTCGATCAGGATGCAGGCCCGTCCGTCCACGTCGCCCTCGACCACCATCTCCTCGATCTTGTGCGCCTCGTGGCGCGAGCGCCGCTTGTAGATGAAGGCCAGCTCCGAGTCGAGATGCTCGCGGAGGCGCTCGGCCGTCTTGACCCGGCCGGCATCGGGAGCGACGACGACCATCTCCTCGCCACCGAGGCCCAGATCGTCCTTGAGGAAGTCCGACAGCAGCGGCAGCGCCGTCAGGTGATCGAAGGGGAAGTCGAAGTAGCCCTGGATCTGGCCCGAGTGGAGATCCACCGAGACCACGCGGTCAGCGCCCGCCACCGAGATGAGGTCGGCCACGAGCCGGGCCGAGATCGGCTCGCGGGCCAGCGACTTCTTGTCCTGCCGCGCGTAGCCGTAGTACGGGATGACCGCGGTGATCCGCTTGGCCGACGCCCGTTTCAGGGCATCGATCATGATGAGCTGCTCCATGATCGACTCGTTCACCGGGTCGGCGTGGGTCTGGATCACGAAGGCGTCGGAGCCCCTCGCGCTCTCCGTCGACCGCATGTAGATCTCGCTGCTGGCGAACCTGAAGAGCTTCGCCGGCGCCAGCTCCACCCCGAGATGCGTGGCGATCTCCTGCGCCAGCTCGGGATGGGAGGTCCCGGCGAAGATCATCATCCGCTTCTTCGTAACGATCTCCCGGATGGTGCTCACGCCCTCCCCCTCCGGCGCTTCGCGCGCCGCTCCGCGTACCCCCGGACGTTCCGCTGCTCGGATCGCTCCACCGCCAGCTCCCCGTCGGCCACGTCGCGCGTGATCGTCGACCCCGCGCCCGTCACCGCGTTACGGCCGATCCTCACCGGTGCGACCAACATCGTATCGGAACCGATGAAGGCCCCGTCCCCGATCACGGTCCTGTGCTTCTCGTATCCGTCGTAGTTGCAGGTGATCGTCCCGGCCCCCACGTTGACATCCTTCCCGATCGTGGCGTCCCCCACGTAGGCGAGGTGGGGAACCTTCGAGCCGTCCCCGATCCGAGAGGCCTTGATCTCGACGAAGGAGCCTGCCTTGGTGCGGCGGCCGAGCAGGGTCCCCGGCCGGATGTGGGCATAGGGCCCGACCGTCGATCCCTGGCCGATCCTCGCGCCCCGGACGGTGGAGGAGGTGACCTCGACCTCGTCGTCGATCCTCGAGTCCACGATCCGGGTGTCGGGGCCGATCGTGCAGCCCGCGCCGATCCGGGTGTCGCCCTCGAGATGCACGCCGGGGAGGATCGTGGTGTCGGACCCGACCTTCACCCCCGCGTCCACGTACGTGCGGTCGGGGTCGGTCATCGTCACGCCCGAGGCCATCAGCTCCTCGTTGATGCGGCGGCGCATCACAGCCGCGGCGCGGGCCAGAGCCACCCGCGAGTTCACATCGAGCGCGCCCTCGAAGTCGGCCCCGATCACCCGGATCTCCTCATCCTTGTCCACCAGGATCCCCAGGACGTCGGGGAGGTAGTGCTCGCCCTGGACGTTCTCGCGGCCCACCAAGGGGAGGGCGCCGAAGAGATCCTCCCGGCGGAAGGCGTAGACGCTCGTGGCGATCTCGTGGATGCGGCGCTCGGCCACCGAGGCGTCTCGCTCCTCGGCGATCCGCTCGAAACGATCGCCGTCCCGGATCACGCGCCCGTAGCCGGTGGCGTCGTCGAGCACGGTGGTCTGGACGGTGGCGGCTGGGAGGCGCCGCCGGTGGAGCCGCATCAGGTCTCGCAGCATCTCGGTGGTGACGAGGGGGTTGTCGCCGGGGAGGACGAGCACGTCGTCGGCCCGCCCCACCGCCCCCTCGGCCACCATCACGGCGTGGCCGGTGCCGAGCGGCTCGCCCTGATCCACGAAGGTCACGTCCAGGTCCCACGATCGCACCTTCTCCTCGACGTGATCACGCCCGTGGCTGACCACCACGATCAGGCGCGAAGGCCTGAGCCGGCGGGCCGCCCGGAGGACGTGCCACAGCACGGGCTTCCCCGCGACCGGATGCAGGACCTTGGGCAGGGACGACCGCAGACGCTTCCCCTTGCCCGCGGCCATCACGACCACGGCGAGGCGACGGGAGGGCTTGGCCACGGCCACAGGGTACCCGCCGAGGGCCCGGCGAGCATCCGACGACGCTACTTCCTGGGCCCCCATCGGAAGACGTCATCGGACGTGTTCGAGTCCCCTCCGACGATCATCTCGTCGTCGGAGGTCCAGGCCACGAAGAGCCCGACCTTCGAGACGACCGGCTGCTCGTTCGTATCGGGCGAGATCCCGCCCCCGTTCCTCCGGCTGAGGAGCCGCGTCCTGCCCTTGACGAGGTCGTGGAGGTAGACGCTGTAGTTGCCCATCGGGTTGCCCAGATCGTCCCCGCAAGGGGGCGGCGGGCCGGGCCCGCTGGGCCCGGCCCGCCGCCACGACCCCTACCTCCCGGGCTGGGCCGATGCGTTGGGGTCGGGGCCGGGATCCTCTCCCGCTCCCGCCATCGACAGCCGCTCGAGGTAGTGCCTCCAGCCGTCGGCGTGGACCTCTCGCTCGTCGGTGGGGAGGTCCAGGTGCCGCAGGCGCACGATCGTCTCGTCTCCGTCCGGCTGGAGCGTGATCTCGACCTTCGTGGATCCGGGGCTCACTGCGTGCCCCTCCCACCCGAAGGTCAGGAGGATCCTCGAGTGAGGCTCCAGCTCGAGGTATTCGCCCCCGGCCTTCACCTGGTCGCTGATCTCCACCCGGTAGACCCCGCCCGGACGCGGGTCCAGGTCGTTGGCCCGACCCATCCACCGGGCCATCAGCTCCGGCTCGGTGAAGAAGTCCCAGAGGGTCTCGGGGCTCGCCTTGATCCGAGTCTCGACTTCGACCACCTCAGCTGCGTTCCGGATGTTCGCCATGCCGCCTCCTCTGCTCCTCGGTCTCGGCCTCGTCGGTCAGCGTCGCCAGCGAGGTCCGCCAGAACTCCTCCAGGTACTCGTGGAGACCGCGCAGGCCCTCGGGGCGAGCGCGGTACCAGCGTCGAGGGCCCTCCCGGCGCACGGTCACCAGCCCGGCGTCCACGAGCACGCGGAGATGCTGGGAGATCGCGGGGCCCGTGACCTCTGGGAAGTGCCCGGCGATCTCTCCGGAGGTGAGCTCGCGGTCGAGAACGAGCCGGAGGATGTCGCGCCGCCGGGGCTCTGCGATCGCTCGAAGGGCCTGCTCCATTGCACGATGCTAAGCGAAGACTTACTTAAGTGTCAACTGAAGCCTCGCTCCGGGGCTGGGATTCGAACCCAGACTCGCCGGTCCAAAGCCGACGGTGCTGCCTGATTACACCACCCCGGAATCCGTCTCCAAGTATGCGCTATAGGAGCGCTCGATTCAGTTGGGAGGTGCACCTGTGGCCGTCACGATCCCCCGGAACCAGCCCTCGATCCGGCTGTTCAGGTCCGTGCTTCGAGGGACCAGAACCAGGAGACACCCCACGTATGAGGCGCCGACGTTCTTCCGTCGCGTCTTCGGATTGTGGCGCTTGAGGATCGGGCGGAGGAAGCGCTCCATCGGAGCATCGACGACCTCGGCCCAATGCCCGAGAGCTGCCTCGACGTCGGCTCCCTCGTGGATCTGAAGGCGGAAGCGAAGATCCTCCGACGGGATCCCAACAAGGTCCAGCCAGGCCAAGAACAAGCGGATCA
>DASUTZ010000068.1:0-2739 GCA_036374295.1 Actinomycetota bacterium | reverse complement strand
GCGACCAGCCACCTGGGGGTGAGGAAGCGTGGCATCGGACCCGAGGATAGCCGGGCCCGACCGGCCTCAGCCCAGCAGCTCGCTCTTGCGGGCCTCCATCCGGTCGCCCAGCTCGCCCAGCTCCTCGTCGTCGAAGACCTGACGGGCCTGCTGGAACATCTCGCCCTCTTCCTCCTCGATGTGGTGCTCGAGGTTCTCCTTGGCGACCATGAGCTTCGCGCCCCAGCTCTCGTCGTCGAAGGGCACGTCCTCGAGCTCCTCCATCACCATGTCCACGACGTGGTGCTCCTCGTAGGCCTCGAGCGCGAGCTCCTTCGTCTTGGGGTGCTCCTTGAGGGCGGGGTAGAGGATCTCCTCCTCGATCGCCTCGTGGACGTCGAGCTCGCGACGCAGCCTCTCGAACAGGTCCTGGCGGGTCTTGACGCCTCGCTCGGTCGTCGACTCGAGCTCGTCGAGGATCTTCTTGACCTTCTCGTGGTCTTCCTTCAGCAGCTTCAGCGCGTCCATCCGGCACCTCCCGGGTCGTGGCGGCGCCCGCTGCGCCGCCAGCGCATCATTCCCCGGGAGTCGCGTCTCGAAGCGCCAGGATCCGGTCCAGGGTCTCCACGAGCCGGGTGGCGTGGTCCGGGCCGAAGCCGAGCGGGGGCCGGACCTTGAGGACGTCGCCACGCGGCCCGGTCACCCCGACGAGCACCCCGGCCTCGCGCATCGCGTCGGCGACCGGAGCGGCGGGCGAGGCCAGCTCGACGCCGATCAGGAGCCCCCGTCCCCGCACGTCCCGCACTTCGTCGTGACGGCGGGCCAGCGCACGGAGCTCCTCGAGCAGCAGGCCGCCCACCTCCGCCGCGCGCTCGATCAGGCCCTCGTCCTCGATCACGTCGAGCACGGCCAGGGCCGCGGCCGCGGCGACCGGGTTGCCGCCGAACGTGGAGAAGACCTCGGTCGACTCGCCGAGCCTAGCGGCGACCTCGCGGCGCGTGACGACGGCCGCCACCGGGAATCCGTTCCCCATCGGCTTGCCCATCGTGACGAGGTCCGGCGTCACGCCGTCGGCGGCGAACGACCAGAGGTGCTCGCCGGTGCGGCCGTGGCCGACCTGGACCTCGTCGGCGACGAAGAGTCCACCCGCGCTCCGGATCTCCCGGGCCAGGTCCCGGACGTACGGAGATCCGGGAACGAGGATCCCGTCGCTGGTGAAGCCCCCGTCGAGGAAGAGGGCGGCGGGCTCCAGGCCGCGGGCGCCGAGCCGCTCGATCGCGGGGCCGGCCCCCTCGCCCGGGGGACCGAAGGTCTCCACGTGATCGGGCGGCTCCCCCCACGTCTCCGGGGAGAGGTCGGCCGTGACCGCGCTCACCCCGTGATAGGCGTGCGCGGTGACGATCCCGCCCGAGGCGCCGGTCCAGGCCACCGCCATCCGCCAGGCGAGGTCGTTGGCCTCGGTCCCCGAGTTCACGAGCGTCACGGTGTCGAGACCCGCCGGCATCGTGCCCGCGAGACGCTCGGCGAGCTCGATCAGCGGCTCGTAGAGGTAGCGGGCGTTCGTCGCCAGCCGGCGAGACTGCCGGGCTACGGCCTCGGCCACCCGCGGGTGCGAGTGCCCCACGGTCGGGACGTTGTTGTAGGCGTCGAGGAGGCGGCGACCGTCGGCCTCGACGATCCAGACCCCCTCGGCCCGGGCCGCGTGGACCGGGCGGCGGTAGGTGAGGGGCGAGAGCGCGGGGCCGAGGAGGCGGCGGCGCCGTTCGAGCAGGTCCTCGGTCGGCGCGACCCGCGGCGCTCCCAGCCGCGCCGCCGCCTCCTCGGCCCCCACCTCGTCCAGCAGCCGCAGCAGGGGCCAGGTCTCCTCGTCCCAGCCCCCGATGTACTCGGCGTTCTCCGGGTACCGGCGAACGCGCCAGGCGCTGATCACCACGGTGGCCGCCAGCCTCGCCCCGAGCAGGATGGGCAGCAGCTCGATCTCCTCGGGCTCCAGCGGCGTGATCCGTTCGTAGCCGTCCACAAGCACCCGAGCCGCCCGGAACACGTCGTCGCGACCCCCCAGCACGGACGCCAGCGCCGACGACAGGTCGCACAGGAGCGCGGTATGGCTCATGTCCCCGAGGTCCACGATCCCGGTCACGCGGCCCTCCTCGTCGAGGAGCGCGTTGTCGAGCGAGAGATCGCCGTGGATCACCTGGGCCCGAAGGTGAGGCCACGCCGGGAGGGCTCGCTCCCCGAACCGACGCAGCGCCCGGTCGGCCAGCGCCCGAGCGCCCTCGTCCTCGATCTCGCGCAGGAGCGGCCGGAGGGAGAGCGCGTGCTGGACGTCCCACAGGATGACCCGCCCCGCCGCCGGGTGGAAGAAGCCGCGCAGGGCGCGCCCCAGCCGGGCCAGCATCTCGCCGAAGGCCCGCACGGCGTCGAGGCCGAGCTCCGCCCCCGGCACCGAGGCGCGCCCCGGCAGCCGCTCGAACATCCGGATGAGGTGCCCGTCGACCTCGGCACGGTACGCAGGCGGGTCGGTCCCCACCAGCGGGATCGGCATCGCCAGGGGCAGGTCGGGGTCCACCCGCCGGACGTGCAGCGCCGCGGCCGTCTCCATGTCGAGGACCTCGGGCCGCTCGCCGGCGTTCGAGATCTTGAGGACGCCTCCGCCCAGCAGGAAGCCCTGGTCCCTCTCGCTGGCCAGCGGCGTCGCCGGCCCCTCCACGCCGAAGAGCCGAGCCGCGATCGCGGAGGCCTCGTCAGCCGAGAACCTCG
>DASUTZ010000067.1:0-7448 GCA_036374295.1 Actinomycetota bacterium | reverse complement strand
CTCGATCGGGATCCTCGTGGCTATCATCGTGACGATGTACGCGATCGCCGGCCCCTACTACCGGCGCGTGAGGACGATCGTCCAGGCCATGGCCCGCGGCTCCGAGGCCGTGACGCCTCAGCAGCTCGACGAGATCCTCCGTGCCCCGTCCGCGCTCTGGAACGCGATCTTCGGGTTCGCGGCGTTGCTCGCCATCCCCTACCTGATGGTCTTCAAGCCGTTCTGATGGGCTACGCCAGGATCGTCGTCGGCACCGACGGCTCCGAGACCGCCGGACGTGCCGTGGACCGGGCGGCCCGGCTGTCCAAGGACCTGGGAAGCACCTTGATCCTGGTCACGGCCTCCGCCCCGATCGGGATGATCGACACGGTGGCCGAGGAGATCGCCGTCGCGGCTCGCGACCGGGTGCGGGCCAAGGGGATCGAGGCCGAGGCCGTCGTGCAGGAAGGGGATCCGGCCGAGGTCCTCACCGCGGTGGCCGCGGCGCAGGACGCCGGGCTGGTGGTGGTGGGGGACCAGGGCCTGGGAAGGGCCCGCCGGTTCAGGCTCGGGGGCGTGGCCGAGCGGGTGGCGGTGATGGCGCCCTGCGACGTCCTCATCGTGGAGACGCAGAACCCGCGGGAGGAGCCCCCCGAAGGACCCCTCTACCGCCGTCTCCTCGTGGGGACCGACGGCTCGCCCACGGCCACGGCCGCGGTTCAGCGCGCGTACGACTTCGGGATGATGATCGGGGTCGGGGTGCTCGTGGCCACGGTGACCGACGACGATGTCCTGGCCGCGATCCACCTCGAGGACGCGCGGAAGATCAAGCCCCGGGCTCTGGGGGTGGAGGCGAAGGTGCTGCGCGGCGAGCCGGCCAAGGCTCTGGTGAAGGAGGCCGACCGGGAGGGGTGCGAGCTCATCGTGGTCGGGAATCGGGGGCTGACTGGGGCCCGCAGGGTCCTGCTCGGATCGATCCCCAGCCGCGTCGCGCATCGCGCCGACCGTGACGTGCTGATCGCCCGGACCGTGGGGCGGACCATCAAGGACCTCAGGCCGGGGCAGGGCGCGGTCGTGGACGCCGGGAGCGGGAAGATGGTCGCGGCCTTCCTGGATGAGGACGGGGGGGTCCTGGCCCTGGATCCCCGCTGCACCCACATGGGGTGCACGGTCCGCTTCAACCAGTCGGAGCGGACGTGGGACTGTCCGTGCCACGGCTCGCGCTACGACCTGGAAGGGCAGGTTCTGCAGGGGCCCGCCAAGAAGCCGCTCTCGAAGACGACCCTTTAGGTGTCCTTGATCGGCATGAACCACTCCGTGAACACGGAGGCGCGCCCGTCCCCCGAGAAGCGGATGACGAACAGGTTCGAGTACGCGCGGCGGGGCTCGTCGAGGTACTCGGTCCGTCCCTGGACGAAGGCCAGCTCGCCGGCGATCGCCAGCACCTCCGACGCGAAGCGCCACTGTCCGGGCTGGTCGCGGTCGTGGAGCCACCCCTCGACGATCGCCTCGCGCCCCTCCCACGGCTTGCGGTAGGGCGCGGTGAAGTACCTCGCATCCTCGGTGAAGAGCGCCTCGATGTCCCCGCGCTCGTTGGAGGTCCAAGCCCGCTCGTAGCCCTCGATCCAACGGGTCACGTCGTCTCGCTCGACCATCCCCCTCAGGGTAGTCGAGCCAGCGCGGTCACGAGGGCCGCCACCCCGACCACGACCCAGATCGGCGCCCGGAGCGCAGCAGCCACGATCGCGGCGCCCACCCCGAGAAGACGCTCGTCGAAGCGGATCCCGTCCTCGACCCCGAGCACTTGGACCAGGATCAGGGCGGAGAGGAGGGCGGGGGCGAGCAGGGAGAGCATCCGCTGGGCTCTGGGAGACATCGGGCGACCGTGGAGGAGCAGGGGCCCCGCCGCCTTGAGGACCGCGGTCCCCGCCCCCGCCGCGGCCACCACGACCCAGATCTTCATCGGGACCACCCCACGAGGATCGCGGCGGTGGCTGCGATCACCGGGACGCCCGCCGGCGCCCACGGGAGCAGGGCCAGGGCGATCAGCGCGCCCAGGCCGGCGGCGAGCCGGGGACGATGTCCCGTGAGCTGGGGGACCAGCAGGGCCACGAACACGGCGGGGAAGGCGGCATCGAGGCCGAGTGTCGCGGGGTCCCCCAGGATCCTCGCGCCGAGAGCGCCCACGAGGGTCGAGGTCACCCAGGTCGCGTAGAGGACGAGCCCGGCGCCGATCAGCCGCCCGCCGTCCACACCCTCCGGGGTGGTGGCCACGGCCCAGGACTCGTCCACGATCAGCTGGGATCGGAGGAAGCGGAGCCAGCTCGGTCCCTCGATCGCCCCCGCCACGGTGAGCCCGATCGGCGTGTAGCGCGCGTTGAGGAGGAGCGCGGCGACGATGGCCGCCACGGCGCCGCCGCCGACGCCGAGGATCGAGGACGCCGCGAACTGCGCCGATCCCGCGAACGTCGTGGCCGACATCACGACCGGGGCCAGGATCCCCATGCCCGCCTCCCGCGCGAGCACGCCGAAGGCCACGCCGAACCCCACGACGGGAACGACGAGAGGGAGGATGGCGCGAGCGCCCTGCCGGTACCCCTGCTCCACGGACTTCATCTTGCCGTCTGGCGACCCTCGATGACTTCGTAGTGGGAGGCCCGCTCGGGGAAGGAGAGCAGGAACCGGTCGTCCTCGTCGTAGTAGCGCGCGCGCTCGGGGTCCTCTCCGGCGAAGGCGCGGATCGCGTCGATCGAGTCCCAGAAGGTGATCAGCGTGAAGGTCGCCCGGTCACCCTCGATCCGGCGCAGGCCGAGGACGCCGCGGTTCCCCGGCGTGGCGCGGTAGTCGGGGAACCCGGTCCGGGCCAGATAGCCCGCGTAGGCCTCGGCGTCCTCGGCCCGCGTCTGCCCCGTCCAGATGCGAGCGATCACGAGGCCCGCGCTCCGATCAGCCGGTACCCGGCCCGCACCATCCCGGTCCCCACGGCCCGCCTGACCATCCGCCGCCTCGGCCGGCGCCGCACGGGTCCGGCGTCGAGGAGCAGGTCGGCGGCGTGCATCCGGGAGAGCTCCCAGATCGTGTGACCCTGCATCTTCCCTCCTCTGCCTGTCGTAACCGGTCATCATGGTAGACTGGTGGCGCATCACCTGTCAAGTACCGACGAAGGTTAGGAGAGCGAGCGCGGAACGCTTGCTCCATAACCAACGAGAGGGATACACTGGTTGGGATGTCGACGGACCTCGATCTCGTGGCGGCGTTCGTGAACACGCTGGACGTGGAGTCCGGCCACGACGCGCTGGAGAGCGCGGAGGCCCTGAGGGGCTGGCTGGTCCAGCGCGGCCTGCTGGGGGGCGACCATCCTGTCACCGACGCCGACCTGGGGAGAGCTCTGGCCGTCCGGGAAGCGATCCGCGGCCTCGCCGAGCGGAACAACCCGGGCGCGGGGACGCCCCCGGACGCGGAGCCGGTGGAGACCCTGAACCGGCTCGCGGACGGGTCGAGGCTGATCCTCTCGTTCGGCCCGGAGGGGGACGCGCGCCTCGAGTCGGTGGACGAGGGGGTGCCCGGGGCCCTGGGCCGGATCCTGGCCGCCGTCTTCGTCGCCATGACCGACGGCCGATGGGACCGCTTCAAGGCCTGCGCCCGCGACTCGTGTCGCTGGGTCTACGTCGACCGCTCGAGGAACCGCTCACGGACCTGGTGCTCGATGGACGTCTGCGGCAACCGCGAGAAGGCCCGGGCATTCCGGGAGCGGAGGAAGGCGAAGCGGTGACCCTCCAGGTCCGGCCGGTGACCCCCGACCGCTGGGACGACCTGGTGGCGCTGTTCGGCCTCGACCGCGGCGCGTACTCCGGCTGCTGGTGCATGTGGTGGCGGCAGACCGCGAAGGAGTACGACCGCGACCACGGCGCGCCGAACCGCGAGGCGATGCGCGCCATCGTCCGGGAGGGGAGGGAGCCCGGGCTCCTCGCGTATCGCCGGGGCGAGCCCGTGGGATGGGTGTCGCTCGGGCCGCGGGGCGACTTCGGGCGGCTGGATCGCTCGCGCGTCCTGGGGCGCGTGGACGACGAGGAAGGGGTCTGGTCGATCGTCTGCTTCTACATCCACCGCCGGCACCGGCGGGATGGGGTGGCCAAGGCCCTCCTGGCGGCCGCCGTGGCCCGCGCCGCGGAGCGGGGGGCCCGATGTGTGGAGGCCTACCCGGTGGACCTGGGGGCCGCCGCCGCGAAGAAGGCCTCGGCGGAGCTCTTCACCGGCACCCTGGCGATGTTCGAGGACGCCGGGTTCCGCGAGGTGGCCCGGCGCGGGACGGCACGGCCCATCGTCCGGGCCCCAGCCCTCCGCTGACCTCTATACTTCGCGTCGAAGCACGATCGTCCGCGCGCGTCCACTCGAGACCCACGCGACCCCGTGAAGGTGGCCGTCGTCGGGGCGGGCAGGGTCGGGACCGCGATGGGGGTGCTCCTCTCCCGCGCGGGGCATACGGTCGTGGCCGTCTCCGGCCGGGGGGTCGGCTCTCGCGAGCGCGCGGAGAGGCACCTGCCCGGGACGGCCTTCGTTGGCTCCGTGGAGGCCGCCCGGAGGGGCGAGGTGGTGCTCCTCACCGTCCCCGACGACCGGATCCTCGACGTGTGCGGCACCCTGGTCAAGCGCGGAGCCTTGGAGTCGAAGCCGTCGCTCGTCCACTGCTCCGGAGCGAACCCGCTCCAGGACCTCGCCCCGGCGGCGGAGATCGGGGCCTCCATCCTCTCCGTCCATCCGCTCCAGACGGCTCCCAGCGTGGAGGCCGCGATCGAGCGCTTCCCCGGGAGCGGCTTCGCCGTGACGGCGCGCGACGAGGACTCGTTCCTGCTGGGAGAGCGGCTGGCCGCCGACGCCGGCGGGAGGCCCTTCCGGCTCCTGGACGAGCACAAGGGGCTCTATCACGCGGCGGCGGTGTTCGCCTCGAACTACCTGGTGGTGGTGGAGGGGTTGGCCGACGACCTGTTCGAGCTGGCGGGGATCCCCGATCCCAGGCCGCTGTTCGGGCCCCTGGCCGAGGGGACGCTGGCGAACGTCATGGAGCAGGGCGCCGCCCGCGCGCTCACGGGCCCGGTGGCCCGAGGCGACGCGGGGACCGTCCGGAGGAACCTCGAGGCCCTTCGCGTCCGGGCGCCGTCGTGCGTGGCTCCCTACGCCGAGCTGGCCCGGGCCGCGGTGCGCATCGCGAGTGAGGCCGGCCGGTTGAACGACCGGGACCGGGCCGAGATCGAGGAGGTGCTCCGGGAGTGGACGTGATCCGGCGCCGCGAGCCCCTCCGCGACGCGGCGGACGACGGCCGGCTCGAGGGCCGCACCGTGGGCTTCGTGCCCACGATGGGGTTCCTCCACGAGGGGCACCTGTCGCTCGTTCGGAAGGCCCGCCGCGAGGCCGATTTCGTGGTGGCCTCGATCTTCGTGAATCCGCTCCAGTTCGGTCCGGGCGAGGACCTGGACGCCTACCCCCGGGACGAGGCCAGGGACCTCGAGCTCCTCGAGGAGGCCAAGACCGACCTCGCCTTCGTCCCGGCGGTCGAGGAGATGTACCCGGACGGATCGCCGGCCGTCACGATCGACCCCGGGGGCCTGGGCGACGTCCTGGAGGGAGCCTCACGGCCCGGCCACTTCCGGGGGGTCTGCACGGTCGTGGCGAAGCTCTTCGGGATCGTGGGGCCGTGCCGAGCCTACTTCGGCGAGAAGGACGCCCAGCAGCTCGCGGTCGTGCGGCGGATGGTCGGGGACCTCGATCTGCCGGTCTCCGTGCTGTCGGGGGAGACTGTGCGGGAGCCCGACGGCCTGGCGATGTCCTCGCGGAACGTCTACCTCTCTCCGGAGGAGCGGGAGGCGGCGAGGGCGATCCCGCGGGCCCTGGCGGCCGCGGAGGCCCTGGTCGACGGAGGGGAGCGGGACGCGCACGTCGTGCGGGCCGAGATGGCGAAGCACGTGGGGGTCGAGCCCACGGCGGAGCTGGACTACGTGGCGGTGGTGGACGAGGCGACGTTCGAGGGGGTCGATCGCCTGGAGCGCCCCGCTCGGGCGCTCGTGGCGGCGAGGTTCGGCCGGGCTCGCCTCCTCGACAACGTGAGGCTGGCGCCGTGATCGAGCTGTCGCGGGAGGTGGTGGCGAACGCCGTCCTGGCGGCGCTCCGGGAGGACCTGGGCGCCGAGGGTGACCTGACGTCGGCTGCGGTGATCCCGGAGGTCCAGACGGCTCGGGCCCGGATCGTCTCGAGGTCCCGAGGGGTGCTGGCCGGGATCCCCGTGGCGAAGGAGTGCTTCTCGCGGGTGAACGCGCGGCTCCGCCCTCTGAAGGAGGACGGCGATCGGATCGTCCCGGGTGACGAGGTGGCGGTTGTGGGCGGTGCGCTCCGCGCGATCCTCGCCGCGGAGCGCACCGCCCTCAACTTCCTCGGGAGGCTCTCGGGCGTCGCCACCCAGGCCTCGCGGTTCGTGGAGGCGGTCCGCGGCACCGGCGTCGTCGTCCGCGACACGCGGAAGACCACGCCCGGCCTCCGCCTCCTGGAGAAGTACGCGGCGGAGCTGGGCGGGGCAACGCCGCATCGCGCCGGGCTGTTCGACGGAGTGTTCATCAAGGACAATCACGTGGCCGCGGCGGGGGGCGTGGCCGAGGCGGTTCGCCGGGCGAAGGTCGCGCGCCCCGATCTGCCGGTCGTGTGCGAGGTCGAGACGTCGGACCAGGCCGAGGAGGCGGCGTCGGCGGGCGCCGAGGACGTGCTCCTGGACAACATGTCACTCGAGGCGATGCGGGCAGCCGTCGAGCGGGTGGGCGGGCGGGCCCGGGTCGAGGCCTCGGGCGGTGTGACCCTCGACACCGCGAGGGCGGTCGCGGAGACGGGCGTGGACGCGCTGTCGTCTGGCGCGATCACGCACGCCGCGCCCTGGATCGACCTGTCGCTCGAGGTGCTCGAGGACGTGGACCGGCCCGCGGAGGAGGGCTGAGATGCTGCGGGCCGTGGACGTCGGCAACACCGAGACGGTGCTGGGGGTCTTCAGCGATCGTGACCTCACGCGCCAGTGGCGCATCTCCACCGTGGCCGACCGCACCGCCGACGAGCTCGCCCTGATGTTCGGGGGCCTCCTCGAGCACCAGGACCTCTCCTTCGATCGCAATGTCACCGCCGTGGTGATCGCCAGCGTCGTGCCGACCGCGACCCAGGCCCTTCGCGAGATGGTCCGCCGCTACTTCGGCTTCCGCCCGCTCGTCGTGGAGCCCGGGGTGAAGACCGGGATCCCCGTGCTGACCGACAACCCGAAGGAGGTCGGCGCGGATCGGGTGCTCAACGCCGTCGCCGCGATCGACCTCCACGGCTCCCCGGCCGTGGTCGTCGACTTCGGGACCGCCACGACCTTCGACGCCGTCTCCGAGAAGGGCGAGTACGTCGGCGGCGTGATCGCGCCCGGCGTGCAGATCTCGGCCGCCGCCCTCTACGAG
>DASUTZ010000066.1:0-10814 GCA_036374295.1 Actinomycetota bacterium | reverse complement strand
CAGCAGGACCGGTGGAGGAAAGTCGGGCGGAGATGACGGAACCGCCGGGGCCCGAAGACCCCAGCGGTTCCGAAGCGTTTGTACACCGCCCGGACGTGCGGGCGCAACCCGGGACGCTCGTCTTGTCACTCTTTCTCGAGCGCGCTCACGTTGGTAGACTCGAAACGGCTGCGGGTGCGCTCCTCCTGCCCACGGCAGCGACCGCAGCCCTCGTACCGAGCGCACCGTCGTTTGCACAGGAGGTTCATCGTGAACGAGACCGCGCTCGGGGTCGTCGCCGCTTCGTGGGGGGTCGTGATGGCGCTCTCGCCCGTCCTTCAGATCCGCCGGATCCTGACTTACCGCTCGTCGAGGGACGTCTCCATCGGGTACCTGACCGTCATCGCGATCGGCTTCGCCCTCTGGATCGTCTACGGGCTCGCCATCGAGAACGTGGCCCTGATCGTGCCCAACACGCTCGCGTTCATCGTGGGGGTGATCGTGATCGGGGTGGCCCTGCGGTTCCGCTCTCCGGAGGACTGAGTGCTGGAGCGCGTTCGGGCCTGGACCTACGCGCGCCAGCGCCTGGGCCGGCCCGCCCGAGGAGCCCTCGAGGCCCTCAGGGCCGTGGTCGCCGTCTACGCCACGCACCCCACCGCCCCCCTGGCCCTCCGGGCCCGGACGCGGTCCCTCACGGGCACCGCGTACCGGCGGCTGGACCGCGAGCGGCGAGGCCTGCGGATCCCCGGCATGCGGGGCACGGTCTTCCTCGTCCCGCGCGAGGCGGCCGCTCGAATCTTCACCGCCGTCCGGCCTCCCCGGTCGAAGGTCGTGGCCAGGCTCAAGCGGCACGACATGTCGGAGGAGGAGTACGAGGCGATCGCGCGACGGGTGGTGGCCGTCGCCGGGGAGCCGGCCAGGGCGGAGGATCTCCGTGAGGCGACGGGACTGGAGGGCCCGGTCCTGGCGACGATCCTCCGCGGCCTGCGCCTCGAGGGGCGGCTGCTCGCCCTGGCGGGCGAGCCCCTGACCTCGAGCCCCCACCGGTACGTCGCGACCGAGGCCTGGGCGGAGGACGGACTTGACGCGGGAGACCGGGAGGAGGCCCTGGCCTGGCTGGCCGGCGCCTACCTCGAGGCCTACGGTCCGGCCCGGGTCGAGGACTTCGCCTGGTGGGCGGGCGTGGGCAAGCGCGCCTCGGCCGCCGCGGTCGCAGAGCACGACACGATCGACGCCGGCGAAGGTCTGCTGCTGCCGGCCCGCCACGAGGCGGCCTTCGAGCGCACCCGCCGACTGAAAGGCACCCTCGCCCTGCTCCCGAGGTGGGACGCGTACACGATGGGGCACGCGCCCGACGGCCGGGCCCGGTTCGTGCACCCTGACGTCCAGCAGCGGGTGTACGAGCCGATCGGGGTGGGCCTGCCCGGCGACGGCAACCCGGTCGTGCTCGTGGACGGCGAGGTCGTGGCCACCTGGACGTACTCGCTGAAGGACGGGGCCGAGGTCCAGCCGTTCGACACGCTGGGCCCCCGGACCCGGGGGAGGATCGAGGGGGAGGTCGACGCGATCGCGGCCCTCCTCGCCACCTAGCGGAGGGGCTCCAGGAGGAGGTCGGCGGTGCGCCCCCAGCTCCACCGCTCCCGGACGTGGGACGAGAGGTGAGCGGCCAGCTCACGGCGGTCCGGGAGGGCCAGAAGCCCCTCCAGGGCGCGGCCCAGGGCTCGGGGGGCCGAAAGCCCAGGCTCGTACGAGAGGAGGCCCGGCCGGCCGATCTCGGTCTCGAGGGCATCGGCCACCTCGGCCAGCCCGCTGTGCCGGGCCACCAGCGGCAGCGCGCCCGCCGCCGCCCCCTCCAAAGCCACCATCCCGAACGCCTCCTCCAGGATCGACGGGACGACGAGGACGTCGAGGGCCGCGGCGGCCGGCCCCGCGTAGCGGTGGTCGAGGCGTCCCGTGAACACGACCCGCTCGGCCAGGCCGGCCGCCGCGGCCACCTCCCCGGGGGAGAGGCCGAGGGGCATCCGCTCCTCCAGGAACGCCGCCGCCACCGGGTCGCCCGCGTCGAGCGCGGCGACCAGGGCTTCGAGCCACTCCCGGAAGGTCCCGAACCCGACGACGAGCGCCCTGGGCCTCGAGGGCAGGAGCGCCAGAGCGGCGAGCAGGTCATGCACGCCCTTCTGGGGGATCAGCTTCCCCAGGTAGCCCACGAGCGGACCGTCGTAGCCGGCGAGCGCCCGGAGCCGTCGGGGTGCGTCCCGATCGGGGGAGGTCTGCTCGTAGGTGTTCGCCAGCCTGTCCAGTGCATCTCCGTCTCGTCGTCGGAGCGCCTCGGCAACGTCGCTCGCGGCCGTCTCCGGCCGGCCCCGTGCCAGGGCCGGGTCCCGCTCCAGCAGGCTCGCCGCTCCGCGCAGCGCTTCGGCGCGGGGCATCGGGTGGAAGCGCTCGACCTCCACGCCCGGGGGGACGACCTTGGTCCGGCCGGCCACCGAGGGCACGAGCTCGATGAGACGGTCGAGCACGTCGCGCGAGGCGCCGGCGATCACCACCGCGCCCTCCAGGCCCTCGCGCGCGAGCTCCACGTACCGCCGCTGTCCGCGCATCGCGTACTCGACGTCGCTCCCGTGGATCTTGGCGGCGAAGGGGATCGAGCCGAGGGCGCGCCGGGCCACGTTGGCGCCCGGGATCGCGTGCCCGGCGATCGCGACGTCCGTGCCGTGAGCCTCCGCCGCCTCGCGCAGGGCCGCCACGTTCCGGTCGAGGTAGCCTTCGAGCTCCTCGTCGCTCAGATCCACGAAGGTCTTCACGCGGAACCCCTCGTACGCGTCCCAGACGAACACCGGGAGGAGATCGCCGATGTCGGGGCGGAGGAGGGTGGCGCGGCCGAGGGAGGGCTCGACGCCCGTGGGGTGAGGCTCGGTGAGGTTCCCGTCGGCCCACGCGTCGAGGAAGGCGAAGCGCTCCGGGTGCCGCTCCTGGGCCACGAGGAGGACGTCGTGCCCCCGCGCCCGCCACGCTTCCACGATCCTCGCCGTGTAGACGTTGGAGCCCGATCCCTCGAGGATCCAGCCGTGCCAGACGAGGATGCGCATGCGGGGGGAAGCGTAGCGCGGCGCCCGACGGGATGGATCCCGCCGGGCGCCGCGCCCCGATCGAGCAGGGATCAGGCGAGCACGTCGCAGAAGAACGCCAGGACGTCCTCGAAGGTCCCGAACTGGAGCAGCTCTCGAGCTTCGTGGGGGCCGGCCGAGAAGATGATCTCGTTCGTCCCCGGGAGCCACGCGACGCGTCCCACGTCCTTCAGCTGCTCGCCGAAGACGTTGAGACCGAGCCCCGTCGCGACGAAGTGGGTCGGCACGCCGTTCTCGAAGTGGATCGTCTGCATGAACGAGTCCGGACCCTCCCGCAGCGTCAGCCCCGTGTCCAGGTTCTCGATCGTGTTGTCCTCCTGGACGTGGGCCTGCTGGCGCACGATGACCCCGTCCTGGTCGAAGAAGTTCGTGCCTTGAACCTCGAGGTCGATCGTCCAGCGGACCGGGAACCCGCAGGCTTCGCCGTTGTCCTCGACGATGTTGGGCGGTGGATCGACGGAGAAGTGCTGGGGCGGTACGGCGCTCGCGGGCGACGCCAGGGCGATGGCGCCCAGGGTCGCCACGGACACGATCAGCCTCCTCATGAGGCCTCCTTTCGGGTGGAAGAAGCGACCCTATCGAAGCAAGGCGATTTCGGCAAAGCGACCCACCGCTTTCGCCGCGGTGGTCCGGGGGGGCTGTGCCAGGATGACGCATGGAGCCGGGCCGAGCGATCATCGCGGACGCGCTCGCCTCGCTGGAGCTGAGGCCGTCCCACCCCGTCATCTACGATCGGGAGATCGGTCTCCGGCTCCTGTATCAGGACCCAGCCTCGGGCGCCGAGCACTACCTCGTCCGGTACCCGGCCGGCCTCAGGACCCGCCTCCACCGACACACCGCCTCGCACACGGTCGTCGTGCTCGAGGGGCGGCTGCGAGTGAACGAAGTCGTAGTCGGGCCGGGCGCTTACTGCCACTTCCCGGCGGGGGAGGCGATGCGCCATGCCCCCGCCGACGATGCGGGATGCTTGTTCGTCACGATCTTCCACGGCCCCTTCGACGTGGAGCCGCTGGAGGACGAGGCGAAGTCCTAGGTGGCCGCGATCTGGATCAGGTTCCCGCAGGTGTCGTCGAAGACCGCCATCGTGACCGGCCCCATCTCGACGGGCTCCTGCGTGAACCGCACCCCGAGGCCCTTCAGCCGCTCCGCCTCGGCCCGAACGTCCTTCACGGCGAAGGACGTGAACGGGATGCCGTCCGAGACGAGCGCCTCCTTGAACGGCGTCGCCGCAGGATGTTCGCTCGGCTCGAGCAGTAGCTCGGGGCCGTCGGGATCCTCCGGCGAGACCACGGTCAGCCACCGGGCGCCCTCTCCGAGCGGCATGTCGCTCTTCTTCCGGAACCCCAGCACCTCCGTGTAGAAGCGCAGGGCCTTCTCCTGGTCGTCCACGTAGACGGACGTCAGGTTGATCCTCATCGCGTCCTCCTCTCGATCGGCCACCGCTCGATCACCTCGCCGAGCGGGCGTGTGTCGAGGAAGTGGAACGTGTACCGGCCCTCTCGCTTGGTCCTCACGAGCCCCGCCTCCTCCAGCACCGCGAGGTGCTGGGAGACGGCCTGGCGAGACGACGTGAGCCCGTGCCTCATGGCCAGCCGGGCGCAGACCTCGAACAGCGTCTGCCCGTCCCTGTCGACCAGCTCGTCGAGGATGGCTCTCCTCGACGGGTCGGCGATCGCCCGGTACACGTCCGACACTCGTGCCGCCACGACAGGCAAGTAGGGACTTGCCTGTCAAGCGTGGGCGCGGCTCAGCCCTGCTCGTCCGGTGCCTCGTCGAGGGTCTCCGGGGGCTTCGCGGCGTTCCAGGGGACGCCCGGGAGGATCATGGCGCTGCTGGTGGCCATCGCAACCCGCTTCCCGTCGGCGTCGTGCATCTCCGCCGTGGTCACGGCCACGGTCCGGCCCCGATGCGCGACCTTGGCCCGGACGACGAGGTCCCTTCCGTCGGGGCTGACCGGGCGCAGGAAGTTCACCTTGAGATCCAGCGTGCCGAAGGACGCCCGCGGAGGAAGCGTGGTCGTCACGGCGGTGTTGATCGCGCCGTCGAGGAACAGGGTGATGATCCCCCCGTAGAAGGTCCCGAAGCCGGTGCAGAACCATTCGCTAGCGGGCATCGCCCACGTCGTGGCGCCCTCCTCGGCCTCCCGGAGCCGCCAGCCCGAGAGCCGGCAGACGGGTGGGGTCCCTCGAGCGCCGCCGCTCCACGAACGGACCAGGTCGAGGCCGGGGGACGCGTCCCACTCCTCCTGGGGGATCACCACGCCCTCGGGCGGGCGAAGGTAAGGGTCGGGCGTGTCGTGGTCGGACTGCTTGTACGGCGGCAGCGTGGCCGGGGGATCGGGCGGATCGAACGGGAGCCTGCGCAGCACGCATCGGGAGGTGGCGTGGGCCAGGAGCCGGCCGCTGGCGTCCCGGATCCGTCCGTCGGAGAGGCCCTGCCGCGAGCCCGAGTGGATCAAGCTGCCGGTGGCGATCAGCTCACCGCTCTCGGAGGTGGCCGGACGGACGAAGTTCATCGTCAGCTCGGAGGTCGCGAGGGCGGTGCCCTTCGGGAGGCCGCCGTAGATCGCTCCGCTGAGCGCGGCGTCGGCGACGATCGCGAGCGCGCCGCCGGGGAAGATGCCGGCCGCTGACCTCCACCACGGGCTCGCCGGCATGGACCAGACCGACGACGTCGGACCCGCCTCGACCGGTATCAGACCCGTGAGGTGGTGGATCGGCGGACGAGGGACGTCGCCTTCGATGAACGGCCGCATCTGCTCGTGCGGGGGGAGGGCGAAGAGCCACGGGTGCTCGAGGTACGCGTAGCGTCCTCGCACCGGCTCGTCGATGATCACCCCGAGAGGATAGACGCGCGCCGATCGGGTCGGGGCCGCTCCAGGCTCCAGCCGGGCCCCCTCCCCTCCCTTTATGTCAGCTTCCAGTTGAGGATCCTGCCCCTCACCTTCTTGCCCATGCCGGCCAGGAGGGCCTTGTTCAGCTTCCTCTTGTTGAACTTCCCCGGCGGGATCGGTTGCCTTCGAAGAGGTTCTCGAGAACCTCCGTCGTCCTGCGTGGGGCCTTCCGATCGTCGGGAATCCGGGCGGCGCGGGCGATGATTCCCTCCTGCCCCCTCGGTCGAAGGGGATGGCGGACTGATCGCGTCCGTCACGAACGAGGAGGAGATCGTGTCCAAGACGGAGAAGGACCGGTTGGCGGTGGAGGGCGATCCGGCGATGCAGGGCCTCGATCGGCTGGTGGGCACGTGGAGGGTCGCGGGCGAGGCCGAGGGGGAGGTCAGCTACGAGTGGCTCGAGGGGCGACACTTCCTGCTGCAGCGGGTCGATCTCGTGCAGTTCGGCCAGCGCACGACGGGGATCGAGATCATCGGCCGCGAACGGCCCTTCGGCGCCGAGGAGCCGGGCGAGGACGTGCGGTCCCGCTACTACGACAACCTCGGCAACACGTTCGACTACGTGTACGACCTCGAGGGCGAGCAGCTCACGATCTGGGGCGGCGAGCGGGGCTCTCCCGCCTTCTACCAGGGTCTTTCAGCCCGGACGGCAACACGCTGGCCGGCGCCTAGGTGTACCCGGGCGGCGGCGGCTACTCGACCACGGCCACGAGGATCCGATAGGCGTCGGCGGGGGACGGTTCTCGGCGGCCGTCAGGGAGCTCCTCGCGCTCATGCCTCCGAGTAACTGAGGGTGGGCCACCCGAGCCCGGCGACCGTCAGGACGAAGGCGTTGATGGCCAGTCCGAGCACGAGCATGGGGTGGAAGTACAGCCCCAGCAGCGCGGTCGAGGCCGCGGCGCCGGCGATCGCGGCTCCGCTCCACCAGCCGAGATCGGCCAGCAGGGCGATCCCGGCCACGGCGAACGCGGCGATCGTGGCGATCATGAGCAGGATCCCGATCGCCCGAGCGGGCCCCGAGCCGAGGCCCGACAGCGCCCACGACCGGTCGAGGTGGAACGGCCACTCGAGGCCGCCCTCCTCCCGGGCCGGCTCGGGGACGACGAACATGACGTGGACCAAGCCGTGCGCGATCAGGAAGACGCCGAGGACGATGCGGAACCGGGTGGCGAGCCAGCCGACGCCGACGAGCACCGGGATGTACGGCAGCAGGGACGCGAGGCGTCGCATGTCGATCACTCCTCTCTGCTCGCCCCAATGCTCGTGGATGGCCACCCCTCAGGAGGGGAGGCGTTCGGCCCCCGGCCGGGAGGACTCGCGTCCCATGGGCCCGGTGACGGACACGGGGAAGGCGGTCAAAGGCGAGCTCTCCTCAAGAGCTGTGCGTTGATCGCCACGATCACGGTGCTCGCGGACATGAGCACGGCACCCAGGGCGGGCGTCAGCAGGATCCCCCACGCGGCAAGCGCCCCTGCCGCCAGGGGGATGGCAAAGATGTTGTAGCCGGCCGCCCACCAGAGATTCTGGAGCATCTTCCGGTAGGTTCCCCTGGAGAGGGTGACGATCCGGGGGATGTCGCGAGGGTCCGAGCGCACCAGCACGATGTCCCCGGCCTCCACCGCCACGTCCGTCCCCGCCCCGATCGCGATGCCGACCTCGGCAGTGGCGAGGGCCGGCGCATCGTTCACCCCGTCCCCCACCATGGCCACCCGCTTGCCCTGCGCCTGGAGCTCCTTCACCTTGGACGCCTTGTCCTCGGGACGCACCTCCGCGAACACCCGATCGATCCCGAGCTCCTCCGCGACCGCGTCCGCCACCGCCTGCGCGTCGCCGGTGAGCATGGCCACCTCGATGCCGGCTTCGTGGAGGGCGCGGATCGCCTCGCGGCTCTCCTCCCGGATCGCGTCGGCCACGGCGAAGACCGCCATGGCCTCGCCGTCACCGAGCAGGTAGATCGCAGCCTGGCCGCGGTCCGCCGCTGCGGAGGCCGCCTTCTCCAGGTGTTCGGGCACCCGAGCGTCCTCCGCCTGGAGGAGCGCCGGTCCTCCGAGGTGGTACTCGGTCCCGTCGACGGAGGCGGCGACGCCTCTCCCGGTCAGCGCCCGGAACCCCTCCGCCGGGGGCACCTCCAGCCCCCGGTCCTCCGCCGTCCTCAAGATCCCCCGGGCGATGGGATGCTCGGACTCGGACTCCACTGAGGCGGCAACCCGGAGCATGTCCTCCTCCGAGCTCCCGTCGGCCGCGGCCATGTCCACGACCCGGAACTCGCCCAGGGTGAGGGTCCCGGTCTTGTCGAAGATCACGATGTCCACGTTCCGGGCTTCCTCCAGCCCTCGGCGATCGCGCACCAGGAGGCCGTTCCGCGCCCCCAGGGTGGTGGAGATGGCCACGACCAGGGGGACGGCGAGCCCCAGGGCGTGGGGGCAGGCGATGACCAGGACCGTCACCGTCCTGACGATGGAGAAGTCGATCGCCGCGCCGAGGAGCTGCCACACGATCAGGGTGAGGACCCCCGCTAGGATGGCCACCCCCGTGAGGATCTGGGCCGCCCGATCGGCCAGGTGCTGGGCCCGAGATTTGGATGTCTGGGCGTCGGCCACGAGGCGCATGATCCCCGAGAGCTTCGTCTCCTCTCCGGTCCCGGTGACCTCCACCCGGAGGGAGCCCTCGCCGTTGATCGTCCCCGCGATGACCTTGTCGTCTTCCTCCTTCTTCACCG
Organism: Actinomycetota bacterium; assembly: GCA_036374295.1. Taxonomy (GTDB): domain Bacteria; phylum Actinomycetota; class UBA4738; order UBA4738; family CALAEC01; genus DASUTW01. The sequence goes on along the minus strand of DASUTZ010000066.1, from coordinate 2,096 downwards.
GCCTGGACTCGCCGGTGATCATGGCCTCGTTGAGGTCGCTCTCGCCCCTTCGCACCACGCCGTCCGCCGGGATGCTCTCGCCGGGACGAACCAGCACGACGTCCCCATCCCTAAGCTCCGTGACGGAAACGGTCTCTTCCCCGGCGTCGGTGATGCGGGTGGCGGTGTCGGGAAGGAGCTTCGCCAGCTCCTGGAGCGCACCCTGCGCCTGGGAGATCGAGCGCATCTCGATCCAGTGCCCCAGCAGCATGATGGTCACCAGGGTGGCCAGCTCCCACCAGAGGGCCTCGGCGTCGAGGAGCCCCAGCTGCACCACCCAGGAGAAGACGAAGGCCACGGTGATGGCCAGGGCGATGAGGACCATCATCCCCGGCAGGCGAGCCCGGAGCTCGCGCACGGCCCCCTGGAGGAAGACCAGACCGCCATAGAGGAATACCGCCGTCCCCAGCACCGGTGGGATCCAGTCCGAGCCGGGGAACTCCGGCGCCCGGTATTTCAAGAGCTCCTGGATGTGTGCCGACCAGACGACCACCGGGAGGGTGAGCGCAAGGGAGAGCCAGAACTTCTCCCGGAACATCTCCGGGCTGTGGCCCTCGTGCTTATCGTGGCCCGTGTGCTCCGCCGACGCCTCCCCGTCCCGCGCCGGCGTCGCGGCGTTAGGGGCGGCTCCGTGACCCCGCTGGTGTGACGTGGTATCGCTCATGGTGAGGATCCGATTGTCCTCGCCTGACACCGTACTCTGAACGCATGGGAACGCAGTCCCCCGCGCCGCACGTTGCCGACACCCACGATCTGATCCGCGTGCACGGCGCGCGCGAGAACAACCTCAAGGACGTCAGCATCGAGATCCCCAAGCGCCGGCTGACGGTGTTCACGGGCGTCTCCGGCTCGGGCAAGAGCTCCCTGGTCTTCGACACGATCGCCGCCGAATCTCAGAGGCTGATCAACGAGACGTACAGCGCCTTCGTCCAGGGCTTCATGCCGACGCTGGCGCGGCCCGACGTCGACCTGCTGGAGGGGCTCACCACCGCCATCATCGTCGACCAGGAGCGGATGGGCGCCAACGCGCGCTCCACGGTCGGTACCGCGACGGACGCCAACGCGCTGCTGCGCATCCTCTTCAGCCGCCTGGGGCAGCCCCACGTCGGGCCGGCCACCGCCTTCTCCTTCAACGTCCCCACGAGGAAGGCGAGCGGCGTGATGACCTCCGACACCGGCGAGCGCAGGGTCGCCCGCGGCGTCGTGTACCTCGGCGGCATGTGCCCCCGCTGCGAGGGCATGGGCAGCGTGACGGACATCGACGTGGCCCAGCTCTACGACGAGACCAAGTCGCTCAACGAGGGCGCCATCACCGTCCCCGGCTACAAGGCCGGCGGGTGGTCGGTAAAGCTCTTCGCCGAGTCGGGATTCCTCGACCCCGACAAACCGATCCGGGACTACACGAGGAAGGAGCTGCACGACTTCCTGTACCGGGAAGCGACCAAGGTCAAGCTGGGCGGCGTCAACCTCACCTACGAGGGACTGGTCCCGCGGATCCAGCAGTCGTTCCTCTCAAAGGACAGGGAGGCCATGCAGCCGCACATCCGGGCGTTCGTGGACCGGGCGGTCACCTACATCACGTGCCCCGAGTGCGACGGCACGCGACTCAACGAGGCTGCCCGCTCCTCGAAGATCGCGGGGCTCAACATCGCCGAGGTCTGCGCGATGCAGATCAGCGACCTGGCGGGATGGGTCAGCGACCTCGACGAGCCGTCGGTGGCGCCGCTGCTCGCCACGCTGCGGCACACCCTCGACTCGTTCGTGGAGATCGGGCTGGGCTACCTCTCGCTCGACCGGCCGTCGGGCACCCTCTCGGGCGGTGAGGCGCAGCGCACGAAGATGATCCGCCACCTCGGCTCCGCCCTCACCGACGTCACCTACGTCTTCGACGAGCCGACCATCGGCCTGCACCCTCATGACGTCCAGCGGATGAACGATCTCCTGCTGCGCCTGCGGGACAACGGCAACACGGTGCTCGTGGTGGAGCACGAGCCCGAGACGATCGCGATCGCCGATCACGTCGTCGACCTCGGCCCCGGCGCCGGGACGTCGGGCGG
>DASUTZ010000065.1:0-12325 GCA_036374295.1 Actinomycetota bacterium | reverse complement strand
CTGGCCGTAGCCCTTCCCGGCCGCGATCCCCAGGTCGGCCTCGCGAGCCTCGCCGGGCCCGTTCACGACGCAGCCCATCACGGCCACCCGCATCGGCTCGGTGATGCCCTCGCGCTCCAGCGCCTCGTTGACCTGCTTCGTGAGGCCGAGGACGTCCACCTCCGCCCGGCCGCACGAGGGACAGGCCACGAGGTCGAGCCCGAGCTCCTTCAGCCCCAGCGAGCGGAGGATCCAGTTCCCGACCTTGACCTCCTCGACCGGGTCGTCGGTGAGGGAGACGCGGATCGTGTCGCCGATGCCCTCGGCCAGCAGGGCCCCGATGCCGACGGCCGACTTCACCCCGCCCGCGGGCATGGGGCCCGCCTCGGTCACCCCCAGGTGCAGCGGGTAGTCGCACCGCTCGGCGAGCAGCCGATAGGCCTCGATCATCTCCCTCGGGTCCGAGTGCTTCACGGAGATCTTGATGTCGTGGAAGCCCTCGTCCTCGAGGATGCGGACCTCGTTCATGGCCGACTCGACGAGGGCCTCGGGGGTGGGGCGTCCGTGCTTGGCCAGGAGGTCCTTCTCCAGCGACCCGGCGTTGACCCCGATCCGGATCGGGACGCCGCGGGCCTGAGCCTCGCGGGCGATCAGCCGGACCTTGTCCTGGTACTTGATGTTGCCCGGGTTGATGCGCAGGCCGTGGATCCCGGCCTCGAGGGCCATCATCGCGTAGCGCCACTGGAAGTGGATGTCGGCGATGACGGGGATCGTGGCGTGCTCGGCGATCTGCTTCAGCGCCTCGGCGTCTTCCTTGTGGGGCACGGCGACGCGCACGATCTCGCACCCCGCTGCGACGAGCGACGCCATCTGCTGGAGGGTGGCGTTGACGTCCGCGGTCTTCGTGGTCGTCATCGACTGGACGCGGATCGGGGCGTCGCCGCCGACCTCGACCCAGCCCACCTTGACCTTCCGGGACCTTCGGCGTTCGGTCTGCACGGCTCCAGTGTACCGACGGCCCCTCCGAACCCGGCCCGGAGGGGCTTCGTTCAGCCCAGGGACCGAGCTGCCAGGATGTCGCCTCCCGCGATCTCGGTATAGCCGACGACCAGGATCCTGAGGTTGGTGATCACCCTCCTCATGATCCCGACCTCCATGGGCGGCGGCACCCAACCGCCGACCGGACCGATTGTCGGGTGGCCCCTTCGGGTGCCTTAAGGCCGGTCGGTCTGGGGGCGAGCCTTACCGGAACGGGTCGGGCACCGGGTTGGCCACGTCCAGGTAGGCCAGCGCCAAGGTGAGGAGGATCAGCAGGCCGGCCACAGCGGCGGTGAGCGGGATCAGCCTGGCCATGTCGACCTTGCGCCCAGAGACCTTCTCCCACGCCAGCACGGCGAGGTGGCCGCCGTCGAGCGGCGGCAGCGGGAGGATGTTGACGATCCCCACGAACACGTTGAGCGCGGCCAGGAAGGCCAGGAGGATGTCGTAGTTGTCGGTGGAGGCGGCCTGGCCCGCGAGTCGCCCCGCTCCGACGATGCTGAGGGGGTCCTCGACGGAGCGCTCGGCCTGGCCGGTGACCAGCTCCCCGATCCTGGCCAAGCCGCTCGGGCTGAACACCCGCCCCAGGGCTTTGAAGGACTCGACCGCGATCTCCCCGGTCCCCTCGATGCCGCGCCACAGAGCCAGGTGGATGGGCTCGGTCTCGCGGGGGAGCTCGAGGCGGATCCCGAGGCGAGCCACCTGCTCCCCCTGGATCTCGTCGAGGACGGGCGTGGCCCGGAGCGTGACCCGCTCACCGTCCCGCACAACCACGATCACCATCTCCTGGCCCTCGCTCCCCGAGGTGATCTCGACGAGCTCCTCGCTGGAGTCGATCGGCTCTCCGTTCACCTCCACGATCTGATCGCCCTCCTCCATCCCCGAGCTCGTCGCCGGGGAGACCCGGCCCGAGAGCCTCGGCTCCACCATCCCGACGAGCGGCGGGCCCTCCACCGGCACCCCGAGGAAGGCCACGAGCGAGGCCAGCAGGAGGATCGCCAGGACGAAGTGGGTGAAGGACCCCGCCGCCAGGACGATGGCCCGCTGCCACGCCGGCTTGGCTCCGAAGATCCGATCGCGGTCCTCGGGCGCGGGCTCCTGGAACGGGTTCATGCCCGCGATCCGCACGTAGCCGCCTGCGGGGATGGCCTTGATCCCGTACTCCGTCTCCCCTCGCCTGGTGGACCAGAGCCTGGGGCCGAACCCGACGAAGAACTCCTCGACCTTGATGTCGAACCACTTCGCGGTGAAGAAGTGGCCGGCCTCGTGGAGCAGGATCATCAGGAGGAGGGCCTCCACGAACAGCACGACGCCGCGCCATCCCTCGGGCACGACCAGGGCGATCAGGAGGTTGAGGGCGAGCAGGCCCACGAGGAACCCGAGGAAGCCGCGGAGCAGGCGCATCTACTGCTCGATGAGCTCGGCCGCGCGCTGGCGCGCCCAGGTGTCCGCGCGGTCGAGGTACACGACCGAGACGACCCCTGCGGGATCGTGCTCGTCGATGACCCGCGACACGACGTCGGTGATGCCGGTCAGCGGGATCTTCCCCTCGAGGAAGGCCATGACCGCGACCTCGTTCGCGGCGTTGAGCACCGCCGGATACGTCAGGCCTGCCCGCCCCGCCTGATAGCAGAGGTCTACGGCGGGGAACGCCTCGCGATCGAGCTCCTGGAAGGTGAGGCGCCCCAGCGAGGGGAGGTCGAGCGGCTCGATGCCGGTCGGCATGCGGTCGGGGAACCCCAGCGCGAGCTGGATGGGCAGGCGCATGTCGGGGTTCGAGAGCTGAGCCATCGTGCTGCCGTCGCTGAACTCGGCGAGGCTGTGGACGATGCTCTCCGGGTGCACGACCACGTCGATCCTCGAGTACTCGAGGGCGAAGAGATAGTGAGCCTCGATGATCTCGAGGCCCTTGTTCATCAGCGTGGCCGAGTCGATCGTGATCTTGGGACCCATCTTCCAGGTCGGGTGGGCCAGGGCCTCCTTCACCGAGGCCTTCTCGAGCTCGTCCCGGGTCCACCCCCGGAAGGGCCCGCCCGAGGCCGTGATCAGGATGCGACGGAGGTCCTCCCGTCGCTCGCCCCGCAGGCACTGGGAGAGCGCAGAGTGCTCCGAGTCCACCGGGACGAGCCGCTCGGGCTCGCCCTTCACCAGGTCCATGACGAGCTCGCCCCCGACGACGAGGCTCTCCTTGTTGGCGAGCGCCACCGTCTTCCCGGTCTGGAGCGCGGTCAGCGTCGGCTCCAGGCCGACCCGACCCACCATCGCGTTGAGGACCAGGTCGGCGTCGAGGTCCCGAGCCATCTGAACCGGCGCGTCGGGGCCGGTCAGGATCTCGACCGTGCGCAGGCCCTCCAGCCCCGACCGCAGGTCCGTCACCGCGTCCTGGTCGCTCACCGCCACCAGCGAGGGCATGAACTCGCGGACCTGACCCACCAGCAGCTCGTGGCTGGAGCCCGCCGCGATGCCGACAACCTCGAATCGCTCCGGATTGCGCCGGATCACGTCCAGCGCCTGGGTCCCGATCGAGCCCGTCGAACCGAGGATGACGACTCGCCGCATACCGCTCCCAGGGTACCCGCTCGCGTTGGCAATTACATCGAGGTCGTCCGCATCCCCCGGAGGGGCTACAGGACGAGTCTCAGGAAGTAGTACGCCGCGGGAGCGGTGAAGAGGATGGCATCGAGTCGATCCAGCACGCCCCCGTGGCCCGGGAGCAGGGAGCTCATGTCCTTGACGCCGAGGTCGCGCTTGATCGCCGACTCGGCCAAGTCGCCGAGCGGCGCGGCGATCGCGATCACGATGGCCAGGCCCACCGCCGGGCCCGGATGGTCGAAGGGCTCGAACAGCGGCACGATCGCCAGGGCCACGAGCACCACGATGAACGTGGCGCCGATCGCTCCCTCCCACGACTTCCTCGGGCTGATCGTCGGCGCCAGCGGGCGATCGCCCCAGAAGGTGCCCACCCCGTAGGCGCAGACGTCGTAGAGCACCGTCAGCCCGACCACGGTGAGCAGCAGGTTCCGCCCCTCATTGCCGGGTTGCGCGAGCAGGAGGAGGGCGAAGGAGGCGAGGAAGGGCGCGTACAGCACGCCGAAGACCGTCGCGGCCACGTTGGCCACCAGGCCTCGCCGGGCCTTCGGTGCAGCGGCCATGTACCAGAGTGCCGAGAACATCGTGGCCAGCGCCAGGCCGAAGAGCATCGCGGCCTCGCCCTGGCCCTCCTCGCCCCTCACGTACGCTCCGACCATGACGAAGAGGCCGGCGAGCAGGCCGACCGCGGCGGCCGGCTGGAACCCACGGGTCCTCAGGACGGCGTACAGCTCACCCTGCCCCAGGAGGACGACGGCGATGGCCAGCCAGGCGAAGGGGCCCTTGCCGATCGCCAGGAGCGCGACGGCGGCCGCGGCCAGGATCACGCCGGACGCCACGGCGGCCCCCAGGTTGCGTCCGGGGGGCGGGGCGCCGGCCTCCGCCGCGGCGTCCTCGTCGGCGGCGTAAGCCGCAGGCTCCTGCCACGTCGGCTCCCCCGTGCCGCCCAGCGGGAGGGGCTCCTCCTCTCCCTCCAGCGGAGCGGACGGACGAGGCGTCACCCGCATCACCTTCCGCCCCTCCTCGTCCTCGAAGACGTCCTCGGCGGGGGGCTGCTCGACGGGCTCGGGCTCGGGCTCCTCGACGGGCTCGGGCTCGGGCGCCATCCGGGCTGGCGCCTCCTCGTCCAGGTCGGAGAGCAGATCGCGCTCGACGTCCTCCGGCTCGATCCCGGATGCGAAGTGCGCGGCGGCGGCCTCCACCTCCTCCGCCGTGGCGGGCTCGTCGGCGGAGACCTGCGCGCCCTCCGGCTCCTGCACCTCGGCCGGCTCGAAGATCGCCTCCTCGGCCAGCACGGCTTCCTCATCCGCCGGCTCCTCGGCTCGCAGCTCTTCGTACTGGTCGGGGCCGGCGGCCAGGTCGTCGATCGTCAGCTCGCGCGGCTCGGCCGCCTCCCCCTCTCGAGGCTCGACGGTCTCCTCGAGCTCCTCGTCCTCCCCCAGGGTGGAACGGAGCCGGGCCCAGTCCTCCCCGGACATCTCGGCGGTGGGCTGGACCTCCTCCTCCTCCCCGAGACCCTCGTCCTCGCCCCCTTCATCCTCGAAGAAGTCGTCCACGGTCAGGGCGGGCTCGGTCTCGGGCTCGTCGGGCGGTGGCGCCTCAGGGGGTTCCGCGACCTCGGCGGCCTCGGCGTCGGGCTCCTCGGGCTCGCCCCGGCCCACGAGCTCCTCCTCGTCCGGGATGTCGATCGCGGGGGTCCACTCGTTCGGCTCCGCCGCCTCGGCCTCCTCGGGCTCGGCCTCGGCCTCCGCCTTTTCGCCCCGGCCCTCGTCCGCCTGCTCGCGCTCGGCATCCTCGGGCCACTCCACGTCGTCGATCGGCGCGAAGAAGTCGTCAAGGCCGCCGAACAGGTCGTCGACGTCCTCTCGTCTCTCGTCCTCGGTCATCAGACCTCCATGAGCTCCTGCTCCTTCCGCTGCAGGAGCTCGTCCACCTCGGCGACGTGCTTATCCGTCATCTGCTGGAGCTCCTTCTCGGCCCGGACGAGGTCGTCCTCGGAGATCTCGCCGTCCTTCTTCATCTTCTCCAGCTCGTCCTTGGCGTGGCGGCGGACGTTGCGGATCGAGACGCGCCCCTCCTCGGCGCGCTCCCGCACGACGCGGATCAGCTCCTTGCGGCGCTCCTCCGTGAGCTGGGGGAAGACGAGCCGGATCAAGTGCCCGTCGTTCGAGGGGGTGAGCCCGAGGTCGCTCTGCATGATCGCCTTCTCGATCGCCGACACCGAGTTCGGATCGAACGGCTGGATCGTGAGGACCCGCGGCTCGGGCACCGCCATCGAGGCGAGCTGATTCAGCGGGGTTGGCGTGCCGTAGTAGTCGACCATCACGCGGTTGAGGATCGCCGGCGTGGCCCGTCCCGTGCGCACCCCAGAGAACTCCTCCTGAGCCACCTCCGCCGCCCGCTTCATCTTGTGGTCGGCTTCCTTCAGGACGTCCGCTTCCGCCATCCGTCTATCCTCCCGCGTGCACCAGGGTCCCGATCCGCTCGCCGGTCAGGGCGCGCTTGATGTTCCCCTCCACCCTGAAGTCGAAGACGATGATGGGCAAGCCGTTCTCCATGCACAAGGAGATGGCCGTGGCGTCCATCACCTGGAGCCCCCGCTGGAGGACCTCGATGTACTCGAGCTCCTCGAAGCGCACGGCGTCGGGGTTCTTCCGCGGGTCCATGTCGTAGACCCCGTCGACCTGCGTCCCCTTGAGGATCGCCTCGGCGTGGATCTCGAGGGCCCGCTGGGCCGCGGTCGTGTCGGTGGAGAAGTAGGGCTGGCCGATCCCCGCGGCGAAGATCACGATCCGCCCCTTCTCCAGGTGGCGGATCGCGCGCCGGGGGATGTAGGGCTCGGCGACCTGTGCCATCTGGATCGCGGTCTGCACCCTGGTGGGGACGCCCGCGCGCTCCAGCGCGTCCTGGAGAGCCAGGGCGTTCATCACCGTGGCCAGCATCCCCATGTAGTCGGCCCGCGCCCGGTCCATGTTGGGCGCGTCCCGGCCGCGGAAGATGTTGCCGCCCCCCACCACCACGGCGGTCTGGGTGCCCACCGAGACGACGTCCGCCAGCTGGGCGGACAGAAGCTCGACCGACTGCTCGGAGATGCCGAACTCGCGGTCGGGAAGGGCGAAGGCGTCGCCGGAGAGCTTCAGGAGCACCCGCCCGTACAGCGGCCGCTCGGGCGTCGCCTCCGTCCCCGACTCGGCCGTCAATGGCCCTCCCTCAGCTCTGGGCCGCCTCGCCCACCTTGAAGCGTGCGAACCGGCCGACCTCGATCTTCTCTCCGACCTTCGCGCCGGCCTGGGAGATCAACTCCCCGATCGTGACCGAATCGTCACGCACCCACGACTGGTCGAGGAGCACGTGGTCCCGGTAGAAGGCCTCGAGCTTCCCCTCCACGATGCGGGGGATCACGTCGTCCGGCTTGCCATCCTGGCGAGCCTGCTCCTCGTAGACCTTCCGCTCACCGTCCACGACGTCGCCCGGTACCTCATCGCGCGAGATCCAGCGCGGGGCGATCGCCGCGATCTGCATGGCCACGTCGCGAGCCAGGGACCGGAAGTCGTCGGTGTTGGCCACGAAGTCGGTCTCGCAGTTGAGCTCCACGAGCACGCCGAGGCTGCCCCGCATGTGGATGTAGGCCTCGACGAGCCCCTCGGCCGCGACGCGATCGGCGCGCTTCGCCGCGTCCGCGAGCCCCCGGGCCCGGAGCAGCTCGGTGGCGCGCTCCATGTCGCCCCCGGCCTCCTCGAGGGCGCGCTTGCAGTCCATCATGCCGGCCCCGGTGGCCTCCCGGAGCTCCTTCACCATCGCGGTCGTGATCTCCATCGGTCCTGGCGATTCTCCCATAGTGAGGGTCAGGATTCCCCTCGCCGCTCGTCCTCTCCCTCGGCCGGCTGCACGGTCGTCTCCTCGGCCTCGGAGGCGCCCTCCGGCTCGGGATCTCGTGCCGAGGCCCGGTTCCCCGTCCCGGGCTGGGACGAGGTCCCTCCGGGCGTGGCCGGCTCGCGCTCGGGCTCGGCGGGGGCGCCGGTCCGCTCGGCATCGGCCGCGGGGCTCGACTCCGAGACCGCGGTGTCGGCGGCGGGAGCGGCGGCGGTGGGCGCCGGCTCGGGCGCCGCGGCCTTCGGTGCGGCCGGCCGCTGGGGCGCGGCCTCCTCCTCCCCCATGGCCCGCTCGGCGAAGTCCTTCGCCGCGAGCTGCTTTCCCTCCTCGATCGCATCGGCGATCACGCTCGCAACGAGCGAGACGGACCGGATCGCGTCGTCGTTCCCGGGGATCACGTAGTCGACCTGGTCGGGATCGCAGTTCGTGTCCACGACCGCGATCAGGGGGACGCCGAGCTTGTTCGACTCCGTGACCGCGATGTGCTCCTTCAGCGTGTCGATCACGAACACGGCGTCGGGCACCCGCTTCATGTCCTGGATCCCGCCCATGTTGCGCTCGAGCTTCTCCTTCTCGTGGCGGAGCTTCAGGACCTCCTTCTTGGGGAGGAACTCGAAGGCCCCGGACTCCTCCATGCGCCGCAGCTCCGTCAGGCGCTGGAGCCGCGCGAAGATCGTGCGGAAGTTCGTGAGCATCCCGCCGAGCCACCGCGTGTTGACGAACGGCATGCCGACCCGCCCGGCCTGCTCCGCGACGACGTCCTGGGCCTGCTTCTTCGTCCCGACGAAGAGGACCGTGCCGTCGCGACGCGCGAGGTCGCGGACGAACTCGTAGGCGCGCTCCAGGCCGTGCAGGGTCTTCTCGAGGTCGACGATGTAGATGCCGCTCCGCTCACCGAAGATGTAGCGGCGCATCTTCGGGTTCCACCTGCGGGTCTGGTGGCCGAAGTGGACGCCGGCCTCGAGCAGCTGGCGGCGCGTGACCACAGGCATGGTGCTTCCTCCTTCCGGTTCGGTCCTCCGCCCGGCTCCACCCCGCTCCAACCCGCTTCGCGGGACCGGGGAGCAGGTCCCCGGGCGTGCGTAGTACCCCCTGAGGGGCCGGAGGCGATGGTAGCAGAACGGCTGGTCAGGCGGCCTGCTCGCGCCGGCGCCGCGGGGCGGGGCCCGTCGGCACGACGCCGCGGACCACGATCCAGCGGTAGGTCAGCGCGCCGATCGCGGCCAAGTGCACGAACGTCGCCGCGAGCACGTAGGCCCAGATCCCGATCGAGGGCGTGGCCGGCGGGAGGATCCCCCCGGGGGCGAACTGGCTCATCCAGAGGGTGGCCAGCAGGTAGATCATGACGAACGTGAGGTGGCGGGCGCCCGGGAGCCTCGCGGCACGGAGCCCCCGGCGCAGGCCCTCGGCCGCCGTGGCTCCCTCGATGGCGACCACGGCGGGAACGAATCCCAGGAAGTAGGCGCCGAGGCCCCAGGCGAGGAGGGCGCCGATCTGACCCCCCAGGAGCCCCTGGGCAAGCGTGAAGACGATCAGCACCAAGCCGAGCTCGGCGGAGTGGATCGCGAACATGGACAGCGACGTGGCGAGGAACCCCCGCCGCTCCTCCGTCCGGGCGGGGTCCCACTGCTCCCCGGCGATCCAGCGGATGATCGCCGTCAGCGAGAGCGAGCGGAGAGCGAGCACGACAATGAGGAGTCCCAGGGAGGCCACCGCGCCCGGCACGATCGTCGAGACGACGTTCGCGTCGAAGAAGACCGAGATCGGCGGGACCGCCCAGAACCCCGCCATCAGCGCCGGGGGGGCCTCGCTCCCCAGCCCTACCACGAGACCCCAGAGCGCGAGCACGAAGAGGAAGGCCACGGCCAGGACGCGAGGGTCGGCGGCGGGAGGGACGCCGCGTCCGAGGGTCTCGAGGAGAGGTGGGTGGGGGGACGGGATCGAGAAGCCCGAGAAGAGGCCGCGCCGCCGGGGAGCGTCGGAGCCCTGCTCTTCGGTCGCCGCCGGGTCCGGGGCGGGGGTCTCTCCGTCCGGCTCGGGGCCGGCGGAGTCCACCAGCTCCTCGCGCCGCAGCGGAGATCGCTCCGTGCCGCGGGGCCGCTTCCGTCGCTTACCCTTGCGGCCCATCAGCCCCTCCTCCTCCTCCACAGCAAGCTCAGCAGCGCGAGCGCTCCCCCCACGATGACGAAGGCCGCCCCGAAGTTCAGCAGCGCCCGGTCCAGGAAGAGGGTCGTGGGCGAGGGCTCCTCGAGGAGGGGGGCGTCGGGGTCGTGCTCGAGAGCGGCCACCGTCCCTCCTCGGGCGGCCACGTACAGACGGTCTCCGTCCGAGGCGACGGGATGGACCTGATCATCGCCGAAGGAGCGCCTCCAGACGAGGAGCCCGCTCTCCAGGTCGATCGCCGAGACCTGGCCGCTGAGGTCGCCCACGACCACCGAGCCCCCGGCGACCGTGGGGGACCCGCCGATGAGGAACCCCGGGACCCGGTAGGTCCAGCGCAGCTCGCCGTCCGACCGGTCCAGCCGGTAGAGGTGTCCCGCGGCGTCGGCGATGATCACGTCGGACTCGGTCACGATCGGCATCTGCCGCCCCGCGAAGGGGAAGCGGATGTCCGTGGTCCACTCGCTCGCGCCGCCGGCCAGGTCGAAGGCGCTGGCTCGAGGCCGTCCGTCCACGGTCCCCGTCAGCACGAGGCTCCCCTGTTCGGAGGGGGAGGAGATCCCGAGGCCGATGCCCTCGGGGCGGTAGCTCCAGGCGGGCTCGCCGGTCTCCCGATCGAGGGCCTGGAGGAACGAGGTTCGGTCGCCCGTGATCTGCCCGGTGACGAGGAGAAGATCACCGGCCACCGCCGGGGCACTCTCGAACCGTCGCCCGGCGGGGTCCTCGGGGAACGTCCACGCGGTCGAGCCGTCCTCGAGGTCCACCGCGTACACGGTCCCGCGACGCGAGGCGACGTACGCCCGCCCCCCGGCGACGGCGACGCCGCCAGGAGCATGGCCCTCGATCTCGGTTCGCCATGCCTCCTCGCCGTCCGCGGCGCCCACGGCGACCAGGGCGGCCTCCTCCCCCTCCCCCTCCACGAAGAGGACGAGGTCGCCGGCCACGGCGGGGGCGCCTCCGGTGCCCTCGGCACGCTCCACCGACCACAGCTCGTCGCCGCTCTCGGGATCGAGCGCCGCGACCTCGGATCGGCCCAGGACGACCAGCATCGCCTCGCCGAGCACCGGGGCGGCGGCGGGAGGTCCGTCCTCGAGCTCCGTCTCCCAGACCACCCGATACGGGGGTGCCGGGCCTTCTGCCACGGCCGCGTGGGCGGGCGTGCGGCCGGCCACCGGCCATGGGGCGTCCTGGGCGCCTGCGGGCAGAGGGATCCAGGCCGCCGAGAGCAGCAGTCCGAGGACGAGGGGGGCTCGCAAACGCACGGTCGCCCATTCTAGGGGGGCGAGCGGGCCCACGCCCCTCCCAGCGGGGCGAGCCGAACGATCCCCACCAGGCTCACCGGCTCGAGGAGCGTCAGGGGATCGAGATAGACGTCGTCGATCTTGGCGCCGAAGTGAAGGTGGGGAGCGTCGGACCCCGGGTGCCCGTCGCCGGTCCGCCCGATCACGGCCCCGCGCAGAACGGTCTGGCCTTCCGCCACGTCCACGCGGGACAGCCACGAGTAGGTGGTGCGGATCCCGCCTGGATGGAGGATGGAGATGAAGCGCTGGCCGGCGATTCTTCCGGCGAACGCCACCACGCCCCGCTCGGCGGCGCGCACGCGGGTCCCGCGCTCGGCTCCGATGTCGATCCCTCGATGGCCCGGTCCGTACGGGGTCGCCGCCGGCTCGAAGCCCCGCAGCACCCGGCCCAGAACGGGCCAGGCGTAGTCCCCCGCCGCGACCGCCTCGCCCGCCGAGGGGCCGGGGACCGATCCGACGATCGCCGTGAGGATCCCCGTGACGGCCACGACCACGGACCCGTGCATGCGTCCACCTCCTTCGAGGGGGACGGGACGACCCTAGCAGGAGGGTCCGACACGGACGCCGGTCAGGCGTCCCGGTCGTCCAGCGAGCGGCGGAGGTTCCCCACCGCCTTCGTGTGGATCTGGCAGATCCGGGACTCGGTGACCCCCAGGATCTCCCCGATCTCAGCCAGCGTGAGCCCCTCGAAGTAGTAGAGCGTGACGACGACCTTCTCCCGCTCCGCCAGCGAGTTGATGGCGTGGGAGAGCAAGCCCCGCATCTCCTGGCCCTCGAGCTCCGCCGTGGGGTCGGCGTTCGCCGCGTCGGCCAGCGTGTCCAGCAGCGTCCTCGACTCGCCACGGTCCTCTCCCCCGGCCACGACGTCGTCGAGGGCGAGCACGGAGACGAACGAGATCTGGCTCACCACCTCGTGCAGCTCGTCCAGGCCGATGCCGAGGTGCTCGGCCACCTCCTCGTCCGACGGTGAGCGGCCGAGCTTCGCCTCCAGGGTCTGGTAGGCCTTGTCGAGCTCCCGGGCCTTGAACCGCACCGACCGAGGAACCCAGTCCAGGGCCCGCAGCTCGTCGATGATCGCGCCCTTGATGCGCGGGATCGCGTACGTCTCGAACTTCACGGCGCGGGCCAGATCGAACTTCTCCAGGGCATCGATGAGCCCGAACATGCCGAAGGACGTGAGGTCGGCCTGGTCCACGTTCTGGGGGAGGCCGGCGGCGAGCCTTCCCGCCACGAACTTGACCAGCGGGGCGTAGTGGAGGATGAGGCGCTCCCGGATCTCCTGGGATCCGTTCGCCTTGTACTCCTTCCAGAGCGCGGTCAGCTCGTCCTGCTCGACGGCCTGCTGGTCGCTGGCGATCGGTCGACCTCCTCGTCAGGCTCGCGGG
>DASUTZ010000064.1:0-6024 GCA_036374295.1 Actinomycetota bacterium | reverse complement strand
CTTGAGGCTCTGGATCATGGCGGACTGCAGCGAGGGGTCGTGCAGGACGGACAGGTCGGGGTCCTCCCAGTACCAGCGGAACGAGAACCCCTGCCACGCGCTGCGAGAGCGCCCGGCGTTGAAGGAGAACACGACGGCGATCACGACCGGGACGATGGACCACACGATGTAGATCCAGGTCCACGCGGCCAGGAAGCGGGGCTTCCCCCACGGGTTGCGCAGCCGAGGGCCGAGCCTGGCCGCGAGACCGGTGCGGGGGAGGGCCGCGGGCCGGGCCACGGTCTCGGTGCTCATCCCGCCGCCTCCCTCTGGGCCCGGAGCACGGAGAAGAGGTAGTAGAGCATCAGGATCGCCACGAACGTCATGAGGACGAGGGTCAGCGCGGCCCCTTCCGCCCCGCCGATGCCGCTGGTGACGAACAGCTCGATCTCGTTGCCGATCATGCGCACCGACGACCGGCCCAGCCCCATCAGGTTGGGCGTGTAGTAGTCGCCGAACATCGGAAGCGTGATGATGACGAGTCCGGCCAGGATCCCGTGCTTGGAGAGCGGGAGCGTCACTCGGACGAAGGCCCAGAAGGGGCTCGCCCCGAGGTCGCGAGCCGCCTCCAGCACGCTCTTGTCGATACGGTCCAGCGCCGCATACAGCGGCAGGATGAAGAACGGGATGTAACCGTAGACGAGCCCCAGGATCACGGTCTCGGGGTTCCCGGCCAGCCAGTTCCTGGCCTCGCCCATGAGCCCCAGCCCCATCAGCGCCTGGTTCACCAGCCCGTCGGTGTCGAGCAGGTTCCGCCACGCCAGCATCCGCATGATGTAGTTGATCCAGAAGGGCGCCACGATCAGCAGCAGGAGCAGACCCTTCCATCGCCCCGCGCGCCTCGACACGTAGTACGCGACCGGGTAGCCGATCAGGATCGTGGTCACGGAGGCGATCGCCACGAAAGCGATCGTCCGGAGGAAGAGCTCGGTCAGCCTCCCGCCGAAGATCGCCTGGAAGACCGAGCCGAAGGTCGAGGGGTCCCATTGGATCGGATTCCAGACGGGCAGGGCGTCCCCGAAGATCGGGTCCAGACGCCCCATCGCCACCGCGAGGATCGCGTAGACGGGGGTGACGAAGAAGATGAGCAGCCACAGGAGCCCCGGGGCGGCGAGCGACGGCCACAGCCATCGCCGCTCCCCCGGGGCCCCGCGCTCCGTCGTCACCCTCCCGGCCCTCCGGGCCTCAGCCCGACTGCACCTCGGCCCAGGCTTTGATCCACCGAGCGTCGACCGGCGGCGGGAGCTGCAGCGGCAGCTGTCCCATCTGGAAGTCCTCCTCGAACACGAGCGTCGACTGCAGGTAGTCGAAGATGTACTCGTCGGCCACGAGCTGCTCCGGGTCGAGGTCGACGAGCGGCGGCTGGTACAGGACCCAGCTGAAGTTCTTCAGCGCCGCGTCCCGGTCGAGCATGTAGTTCAGGAAGTGGTGGGCGAGCACCGGGTTCTGCGCGTTGCTCGGGATCCCCATCGCGTCGTTGGAGATGTAGCCCCCCGTCGTCGAGTTCGGCCCCTTCGGCGGCCACACGTACCGAAGGGCGGTGGGGTCGACCCCCTTCGGCGCGTAGTACGGGGCGGCCGCCAGGTCCCCGGACCAAGCGTGGTGCAGGCCGAGCTGGGCCTCGGGGAGCTGGATGTACGCGCCGTCGATCGTGAACGCTACGTTCACGTCCTGGATCGCCCGGATCAGGTTCTGCTTCGACTCCTCGATGAGCGACGGGTCATCGGTGTTGATGTCGGTGCTGCCCGCCATATACACACCGGCGCCCATCGTCTCGCGATAGTCGTCGTAGAGCCCGGTGATGTCCCGGTGCGCCGGGTCCTGGAAAGCGAGCCAGGGGTTCTCCATCGACTCGATGTCGGTGTCGATCATGTCGGTGCGCCACCCGATCCCCGTCTGGTACACGGCGTAGGGCACCGTGTATCGGGAGCCGCTGTCGTAGAAGGGGTCGGCCAGCCGGGGCCAGATGTTCGCCTGCAGGTTGGGCAGGTAATCGTGGTTGAGCGGCTGGAGGAGCCCGCCGGCGATCACCTTCGGGATGTTCTCGGCCGTGGGGAAGAAGATGTCGAAGGAGATGTCCTCGGTGCGGAGCTTCCGGAGGGCCTCCTCCAGGTTGTAGAAGGTCGTGAGCTCGAACTCGACGTTGTACTCCTCGGCGAAGTCCTTCAGGACTCTCGGCCAGATGTAGTCGGCCCAGTTGTAGATCCGGAGAGGGCCCGCCTCGGGCTCGAGGCCCGACTCGATCATCGGGTTATCGTCGGTGATCGGGTGCGTGACCGGGTTCTCGGGCGTTCCCACCTGCACCTCGGTCTGGGTGCCACCGCCGCCCCCGCCCGAAGAGCCGTTCCCACCGCCACACGCGGCCAGCACGGCCGCCAGGGCGGAGCCGCCCGACAAGCGCAGGAAGTCCCGCCTGCGCATCCCTCGTCCCCACAGCTCGTCCATCCGGGCCCGTCTTCCCGGCCAGTTCTGTCGCGGATGGAACACCATGCTGATCCCCCCTCTACTCTTCGGATGCCGACACGTGGGCCCGGGCGGTCCGCGGCGCTGCCCGGGTCGAGGGCGCGAGGTCGTGCACGGAGAGATCGACCCCGAGGGCGCGCCCAGCGGTCTCGAGGCAGATGCGTCGCATCCGCTCCGGGTCCACCTCGGGGTCCTCCAGGACGACCTGGATCGCCAGCCCGTCGATCAGCGAGGCCAGCTCGAGAGCGAGGTCGTCCGGATCGTTCGCGCCGAACTCGCCCGCTCGCTGCCCGTCGCGGATCACGTCGGCGATCGTGGCGCGCCACCGGCGGTCGAGCGCGGCCCGCTTCCGCGCGGTCTCCGGGTCGCGGAGCGCGCGGGTCCAGAGCTCGAACCAGAGGCGCCAGTCGCCGTGGACGTCGCCCCCCGTCGGGGGGCACGAGCGAGCGATCAAGACGGCCAGCCGCTCGCGCGCCGAGTCGATCGCGGTGAGGTCGTGGAACGCCTGCAGGTAGAAGCGGTCCTCGACGTAGCTGAGTGCCTCGGTGAGGAGGCGATCCTTCGATTCGAAATAGTAGAGGACGAGCGCGGCGCTCGTCCCGGCCCGCTCGGCCACGTCGGCGACCCGGGTCTCGGGGAGTCCTCTCTCGACGATCATCTCGACCGCCGCCTCGAGGATCTCCATGCGGCGCTGTCTCGTCAGCTTGGGACGTGAGGCCATAGGTTTATGAACGTTCATTCAGGCAGGGGGCCACCGCGTTGTCAAGGCGGGATGACGTTCACGCGCACGGAAGCCAAGTTTCTTCGCCGCGCGAGGTCGCGGTAGACTCCCGTGCATTGAACGGCGAGTCAGGAGTCTGCCGATGAGGTATGACGCGATCGTGATCGGCGGGGGCCACAACGGGCTGGCCGCCGCCGCGTATCTCGCCCGCCTCGGGGCGAAGACGGTGGTCCTGGAGGCCAGGCACAAGACCGGCGGGGCTGCGGCCACCGACGCCCCGTGGCCCGAGGCTCCGGATCTGAAGGTCACCACGTACTCGTACGTGATGAGCCTGATGCCCGAGCGCATCATCAAGGACCTCCGCCTACGGCGGCACGGCTACACGGTGCACCCGATGGGCCCGTACTTCCTCGCCTTCCCCGACGGGGGGTCGCTGACCTTCGCCGGACCCGACGAGTCGCTTGACCGGGAGTCGCTGGCGAGGTTCTCCAAGCGCGACGCCGACGCCTATCCCGAGTGGCGGGCCTGGCTGGCGGGACTGGCCGACGTGCTGGCCCCGCTGCTCCTGACGACCCCGCCCCGGGTGGGCTCCATGAGGCCGGGCCAGCTCCGACGACTCCTGGCCACCGCGTGGCGCTTCCGGGGGCTGGGGGTGCGCGGCGTGGGCGATGTCACCCGGCTGATGACGATGAGCATCTCCGACCTTCTGGACGACTGGTTCGAGTCGCCCCAGATCAAGGGCGCCCTGGCGATCGACGGGATCATCGGGACCTGGGCCGGGCCCGCGGCGCCGGGGACCGCCTACGTGCTCGCGCATCACGAGATCGGTGACGCCGGGGGAGGCCTCGGGACCTGGGGGTTCCCCGAGGGCGGGATGGGCGCGGTGGCGGATGCGATCCGGTCGTCGGCGGAGTCCTTCGGGGCCGAGGTCCGCACCGGGGCACGGGTGGCCAGGATCCTGACGACCAACGGTCGGGCCCAGGGCGTGGCGCTCGAGAGCGGCGAGGAGCTGCACTCGGACCTCGTCGTGGCCTCGACGCATCCGCGGATCACCTTCCTCGACCAGCTGGAGCGCTCGGAGCTTCCCGAGGACTTCGTGCGGGACATCGAGCAGTGGAACAGCCGCAGCGGCACGGTGAAGATCAACCTGGCCCTGGCCGAGCTCCCCAGGTTCACGGCCAAGCCCGAGCCCGGCGACCACATGGGCGGCGCGATCGAACTGGCGCACTCGATCGAGTATCTGGAAGAGGCCTTCCAGGACGCCCGGGCCGGCCGTCCCGCCGCCCGGCCCTTCTCCGACGGCGTGATCCCCACCGTGTACGACCGCAGCCTCGCTCCCGAAGGCACGCACATCATGTCGCTCTTCACGCAGTGGGTGCCCCACCAGTGGGCCGCCGAGCCGCACCGGGATGAGCTCGAAGCCTACGCGGATCGCGTGATCGACGGATACGCGGAGCTCGCCCCCAACCTCAAGGGCGCGATCCTGCACCGGCAGGTGCTCGGGCCCTACGACATGGAGCAGGAGCTCGGGCTGATCGGCGGGAACATCTTCCACGGGGAGCTCTCGGCGGATCAGCTGTTCCACATGCGGCCGGCGCCCGGATACGCGGACTACCGAACGCCGATCCGGGGCCTGTACCAGTGCTCGTCGGCGACGCACGCCGGCGGCGGCGTGACCGCCATCCCCGCGCTCAACTGCGTGCGCGAGATCCGGCGCGACCGCGCGCGCTTGCGCTTGCGCCGCGCTCGCTGATGCCCGACCTGCGCCCCATGCTCGAGGCGCGCGCGGTCGCGGTCGTGGGTGCCAGCGCCCGCCCGGGGTCGGTGGGGGAGCAGATGATGCGTCAGCTCCTCGTCGGGGGGTTCGAGGGCGAGGTCCACGCCGTCAATCCCAAGTACGACGAGGTGCTCGGGGTTCCCTGTGTCCCCTCCCTGACCGACGTCCCCGGCGGCGTGGACCTTGCCCTCCTCGGCGTGGCCAACGAGCGCCTCGAGGACCAGCTCCGGCTCGCGGCCGAGGCGGGGGTGCGCTCGGTCGTGATCTTCGCCAGCGGGTACGAGGAGTCGCCCGGGGACCCGCCCCTGCTGGAGCGATGGCGCTCGATCGTGGACGAGAGCGGGATCGCGGTCTGCGGAGGCAACTGCATGGGCTTCGTCAACGTGGAGCGCCGCCTCCGGGCGGTGGCCTTCGCCGAGCGCGAGGATCTCGAGCCCGGACCGATCACGTTCCTCAGCCACTCGGGCTCGGTCTTCTCGGCCCTGCTCCGCAACGATCGAGGCCTCCGCTTCAACCTGGCCGTGTCCGCGGGCCAGGAGCTGACCACCACGGTCTCGGACTACCTCCTGTACGCCCTGGATCTGCCGTCGACGAAGGTCGCCGCGCTGTTCATCGAGACCGTCCGGGACCCCGAGAGGTTCCGGGAGGCGCTGGACCGGGCGGAGGAGCGCGACGTGCCCGTCGTCGTGCTCAAGGTGGGACGCGAGTCGGCCACGCGCGACCTGATCGAGGCCCATTCCGGGGCGCTGGCCGGCGAGGACGGCGCGTACGAGGCCGTCTTCGAGGCCCATGGGGCGCTCCGCGTGGAGACCCTCGACGAGATGGCCGACGCGCTGGAGCTGTTCGTCTCGGGGAGGAGGGCCCGTTCAGGCGGTCTGGCCGCGATCCACGACTCCGGAGGAGAGCGCGTGCACCTGATCGACCGGGCCGCGGTGGCGGGGGTGCGGTTCGCGCAGATCTCCGATCGGACCAAGGCCCGGCTGACCGAGCTCCTCGACCCGGGCCTCCCGGCGGTCAACCCCCT
>DASUTZ010000063.1:0-9256 GCA_036374295.1 Actinomycetota bacterium | reverse complement strand
ATGTGGGTTCCTAACGAGGCCGGACGGCCTCCGGCGGGCAACTGTAGCACACGGCCGCGGGACCTCCCGCGCCCGAGGAAGGGGGAGCGTGCAGCAGCGAGAGCGACTCTCGGCGGCGGCCGATGCGGTGGGCGGGGTCGCCGCCGCCGCGTCGGCGTTCGCTTTCGGCTCGGCCGTCGTGCTGGGCGTGGTGGCCACCGAGCGGGGCCTGCCGATCCCGGGCCTCCTCGCGATCCGCTTCACGATCGCGGCGGCGGCCGTCGCGCTGGTGCTGGCCTCTCTGCGCCGCTCGCTGCGCGCCGCACCGGGGGAGGGGTGGTGGCTCCTCCTCCTCGGTGGGATCGGGTACGGGGCCGAGGCCGGGTTCTTCTACCTGGCGCTCCAGCACGGGACGGCCGCGGCGGTCTCCCTCCTCTTCTTCACGTATCCCGTGTGGGTGACGGTCTTCGTGGCGCTGATGGGGCGGGGCGGCCCGGGCCTGCTCGTCGGGGGGTCGCTGGCCGCGGCGGTGGCGGGCGCGGCGCTCGTGGTGGCTTCCTCGGGTGGGCTGGACATCGACCTCACCGGCATCCTCCTGTCCTTCGCCTCGGCGGTGACCTTCGCCGTCTACCTGATCCTCGTGGACTGGCGTCTGCGGCGGACGCCTTCGCTCGTCGCATCGATGTGGGTAACGGCCGGCGCCGCCGTCGCGCTGGCCCTCTACGCGCTCGTGAGCGGGGAGGGGAGGATGCCGCGGGATCGGACCGAATGGTGGGCGGTCGTCGGCCAGGGGGTCGTGACCTCCGCGGCGTTCCTGGGGCTCTTCATCGGCTTGAAGCGGCTGGGGCCGGTCCGCGTCTCGATCGTCGCGTCGCTGGAGCCGATGGCGACGGCGATCCTGGCGTTCCTCGTGCTGGGGCAGGCGGTGCGCCCGCTCACGGCCTTGGGCGGGGCGCTCATCATGGGGGCCGCGGTGACCGCGGCGCTGGCCCGCGGCCGGGAGAAGCTGGAGCAGACGCCCCCGTGAAGGCCCGCTAGGAGCTGGCCAGGAGGAACGAGATCCCGGCGAAGATCAGGTACGCGCCGAGGCCCCCACCCACGAGCATCCAGCGCAGCGCCGCCGGGATCGGGGACCGGCCGAAGACGAAGTAGAGGATCGGGCCGAGGAAGGGCACGAGCAGGACGACGGCCAGCCAGCCGATGCGTGCTCGGGTCGTCGGGCCGTCGCGGCGCACGAGGTCCCACGCGGCGACCGAGACCCAGGCCGCGTACAGGACGAGCGGGAGCAGGTATCCGTAGACCGAGATGAGCAGGCCCCACCAGGTGGGGGCCGCGACGCTGATGCCGAGCACGGTCACCTCCGTGTGCCGGGCGGGGGTCGCGCTGCCGCCGGGCGGTAGCGCGACCCCCGCCACATCGATCTTCATCGGGACGTCGACGGCCGGGGCCGGCGGGGCCGTCTCCGCGTCGGGCATGGTCTCCTGGGGCGGGGGCACGGGGGCGGTCCGGTAGTCGCCCTGAGGGAAGTCGCCCGACAGTGCCTGCGCGAACCTCCCCAGCAGCGAGAACGTGACCCCGAGGTCCCCCGCCCCGCCCGTCAGCCGCAGCCCGCACCCGGCGAGCGCCTCGATGGCCGGCGGCAGGCTCCTTCTGTGGTCGTTCTCCGCGAAGCAGTCCCGGCCTGCCGCCGGCCCGCCCAGCGCCAGATCGGCCTCCCCCGAACCGCTCACGAGGTTCGCTCGCACCTCGTTCCCCTCGGTGACCCACAGGTTCGCGTCGAGGTTCGGCACGGCGGCGATCCCGTACCGCTCGTGCCCCTCGACCCGGTTCCGCACCACCAGATTGTCGGTCCCCCCGGCCAGCAGCACCCCGCTCCCGAAGGTCGGGTACTGGAGCCGCTTCGCCGGCGCCTCCCGGTTGTTGTTGTCGTGGATCCAGTTCCCGGCGATCACGACCTCGCCCTGTGGGGCCAGCAGCTGGGAGTCGAGCGTGTTGGGGACGATCCCCGACATGTTGTTCCGCCACTCCGACCGCACGATGTACAGCTTGCCGCCTGCGTTCGTCCCCGAGTAGCCGAGGGCGTTCCCCTCGGCCACCACGTCGCTGATCACGGCATGGCAGGGCCGGCACTGCCCGATGTAGAAGCCCGCGTCGGGGCTGCCCGACGCGTAGGAGTGATCGAACTGCCCGTACACCGAGTCGAAGGCGTAGATCCCGTAGTCCCCGTTGTTGTAGGCCGTCAGGTACGAGCCCCGGTAGCCCTCGACCCCGGTCCAGTAGAAACCGTTCAGGGTGTGGTTCCGGGCGGTCATGTTCTCCACCGCGACGCCGTCGGCCTCCAGCACGTGGACGCCGTTCTCGCGGGAGAACTCCCCGTCGACGATCACCTCGTTCCGGTCGGTGCCTCTGATCGTGAGGAACGGCGTGGTGACCCGGACGCTCTCGCGGTAGACGCCGGGGGAGACCAGGACCAGGTCGCCGGGCACCGCGGCGTTCACCGCCGCCTGGATCGTGGGATGGTCCGCGGGCACCCGAAGGGTGTCCCCCTCGCCCGGCGGGGGCTGCGGAGGGCCCTCCTGGGCCTCTGGGGACTGCACGTCTCCCACGAGGATCGTGCCCGCCATGCCGAGCCCCCCGGCTGCCCCGTGGTACCGGCAGAAGTAGGGGATCGCTCCCGGCTCGTCGAACCTCAGGGAGGACGTATCGCCCGGGTCGAGGTTCCCGGAGTCCCAGGCCCCGTCGTCGGCCGTCGCCGTGTGCGGGTTCCGACCCTCGTTGATCCAGGTCACCGTGCCGCCCACGGGGATCCGGATCGTCTCGGGGCGGAAGACGTCGTCGATCGCCGAGACCTCGACTCCCTGCCCCGCGGCCGGAGCGATGGGGCTCAGGCTCAGCGCGAGAGCCGCGAGGAGCGAACCGAGCCGGCGCATCGGCGGGAGCCTACCAGAGGCCCGCTCACGAGTGGCCGCCCGGGTCGGATGCTGGAAAGATACCCAGGAACCACGACGAGGGAGGCTGCATGGACGTCGAGCGTGTGAAGTCGATCCCGCTGTTCGCCGACCTCTCGCAGAGCGAGCGCGAGCTGGTCGCCCGCCAGGCCGACGAGGTGGAGGTCGAGGCGGGGAGGCACCTCATCGAGGAGGGCGAGATCGGCTGGGAGTTCTTCGTGATCGAGTCGGGCGCGGTCGAGGTCAAGGTCGGGGACGATCCCGTGGCCACCCTGGGCCCGGGGGACTTCTTCGGCGAGCTCGCGCTGAAGGACCAGACGCATCGCCGGACGGCGTCGGTGGTCACGACGGAGCCCTCGACACTGATTGTGATGACGGGACAGGCTTTCCGCACCGTCGAGGGCGACATGCCGTCGGTTGCCGAGCGGATCCGGGAGGCGGTCGAGCGCTACGGCAACTGAATGTCAGGGCCGCCAGTCGACGGTCACGACCTCGACCGGTCCCTCGATCCCCTTGAGCTCGGCTGATCGTGGCTCGCTGACCGGGAAGCGCGTGTGCTCGGGGAGAGACCCTCGACTGACCACGATCTCGTCCGCCCCTCCGAGAGAGCCGATCCGTGCGGCCTCGTGAACGCCTCGCCCCCCGTAGCCTCCCGGCTTCGTCGACGCCTGGGTCGTGTGGAGGCCGATACGGACCCGAGGCGCGAAGCCGCTCGTCCGCCGGTGCTGCGCCAGCAAACGCTGGATCGCGACCGCGCACTCGATCGCGGATGCCGGGTCGTGGAACGCGACGAAGAAGCCGTCCCCGGCGTGGTCCACCTCCTCGCCCCCGTGCTGCGCGAACGCGGCGCGCAGGGTCTCGTCGTGCCAGCGCTGCAGGTCGCTCCACGCGTCGTCCCCGATGGCCTCGATCAGACCCGTCGAGCCGACGATGTCGGTGAACATGAGCGTGCGGACGGCCCGGCCCGGAGACGCCCGCCGCTCCGCGAGCCCGAGCTCCGCGGCGACGCGGGCGGCATCGGGAGCGCCCCCAATCGTCTCGAAGGCCGTGAGTGCGGCCTCCAGCTCGAGCCGCGCCCCGTCCTCGTCGCCGGCTTCACGGTAGGCCAGCCCGAGGAGCCGGCGCGCCTCCGCCACCTCGTACGGCGCCTCAACCTCGGCCCAGAGGCCACGCCCCTCCCGGAGCGCCTCGCCCGCCTTGCGGGCCTCCCCCCCGGCGAGGAGGACCCGGCCCTGCGCGACCCTCGCCGCCGCCCGCAAGGCCGTGGAGAGGAAGGTCTCGGCGATCGCCTCGAGCTCCTCGGCGGCTCCTGAGGCGGCTCCCACATCGCCGTTCTCGAGGGCGATCTCGACAGCCGCCGGCAGTAGTCGGGCGCGGCGGAGCCGGTCGGCATCCGAGGTCGCGGCCAGGGACCGCTGGATCGCCGTCCATGCCGCGCCGACTTCTCCCTCGCGCAGGCGGAGGAGCGCCAAGCCGGGCTGCGGGTCGTGCCCCAGGCCGTTCGCGTCGCGGAAGGCCTCCTCGGCCGCGGCGTGGTCGCCCATGCGGAGGCGGATCTCCCCGATCTCGTAGAGGCCGGCGGCCGCGACGTCCACGTACCACCCCTTCAGCTCGGAGACGGCCTGGCGAGCCTGCCGCTCCGCCTCCGGCCACGCCCCGCGCAGCTTGCCGATCTCCGCCCGTCGGACCCCGCAGATCCCGGGGAAGCCCGAGACGGCCATCCGCTCGCACCACCGCTTGGCCGCATCGTTCCACTCGCCCGCCCGCGCGTAGTCGGTAAGGTCGCGGCAGATCTCGATCGCGTTGCAGTAGATGATCCCCGTCACGACCGGGTCGAGCTCGCCGCTCACGGCGGCCACGATCGCCTCGTCGAGGGCCGCGAGCCCCTCCGGGGCGCGTCCCTGGCGGATCAGGATCCGTCCCTGCTCGTGGAGCCCGAGGGCCTGGAGGTCGGGGTCGGCGAACCGCTCGCCGAGCTCCTCGCAGCGGATCGCGTGCTCCAAGGCCCCGTCCAGGTCCCCCGCGGCCATCGCGGCGCTCGCTCGCATCCGCTCGAGGTACCCATGCTCGGGGGCGGGGGCCTGGTCCGCCAGCAGTCGCTCCGCCCGCCGGTGCCATCCGCTCCCCATCGCGGCGTCGCCCTTCATCAGGTAGTCGTGGCTCAGGTCGAGAGCCACGCGGGCCGCTCCGAGGATCTGGCCCGCCTTCTTATACGCCCTGTGGGCCCGCTCTCGGAGGCCGATGCAGGCGGCGAGGTCCCCGAGCCACCACGCGGACCTCGCCAGGACCTCGGCGTCGGAGGCCGTGAGCGGCTCCACGGCGTCGGCCGCCTCCAGCAGCTCGCGGGCCTCGCGCCAGGCGTGCCGAGCCGCGGCGTCGCGCCCCTCGGCGAGGAGCTCCTCGAGCGACTTCGTGTCCACCAGGCCATGGTCCCACGCCCGGGGCGGAGGTGGGCTTCCCAGGGTTTCCGTCGCCCGTCCCGGCTCAGGGCCGCTCGGGACGCGGTTCCCGCCCCGCCTTCCGGAGGGCCAGGCCCGAGAGCGCCTCCAGGACGGCTCGGTGGGCCAGCAGCGCCGTCACGTCGGCGTGGTCGTAGGGCGGCGACACTTCGACGACCTCCATGCCGGCGAAGCCCAGCTCGACGCAGAGGCGGCGGACAGCCGTCAGGAGCTCGCGGGGGGTGAGCCCGCCCGGCTCGGGGGTGCCGGTCCCCGGCGCCGATCCCGCGTCAACCACGTCGATGTCGAGCGAGAGGTACACGTGCTCCCAGGCCCGCGCCCGCTCCACGACGTCGTCCAGGACCGCTCGCAGCCCTCGCTCGTCGATCTCCCCCTGCGTGTACCAGACGAGGCCCTGCTCTCGGGCCCAGGCGAACTCCTCCGGGCCGGGCCAGTAGCCGCGGAGGCCAATCTGGAGGATCCGGTCGCCGGGGACCGAGCCCTCCTCGACCAGCCTCCTGACCGGCGTCCCGTGCGAGAGTCGCACGCCCCAGATCTCCTCGGCGTCGTCGGCGTGAGCGTCGAAGTGGATCACGCCCACGGTGCCGGGGCCGTGGTGGTCGGCCACGGCGCCGGCGTCCGGATGGAGGATGGAGTGGTCGCCCCCGAGGATCACGGGGACACAGCCGGCCTGGAGCACCCGACCCACGGCCTCCCGGAGGATCGCATGGGTACGCTCCTGTCCGCCGGGGACCGCCTCGATGTCGCCGTGGTCCACGATCGTGAGCTCTTGGACGGGGTCGATCCCCAGCTCCATGTGGGGGAACCGCGGCGGCGATCCTCCGCTGACGTCGGCCAGCCGGATCGCCCGCGGCCCGAAGCGCGCCCCCGGGCGGTAGCTGACCGTCTCGTCGATCGGCGCGCCCAGGATCGCCACGTCGGCGCCCCGCAGCTCGTCGGGATCGAGGACCAGCGGGAGGCGGGAGAAGGTGGCCCCGCTGGATCCGGCGGCCGGCTCGTTCGGTCTCGTGACGTCCACGGCGAGGCCAGCCTCGCCGCTCGGACCCGCGCGCGCAAGCGGCTGGTATCGTCCCCGCCATGGGCGAGTGGGTCGAGTCGCGAGGTGTCCGCCTCGCCGTGGAGGTCCTGGGCGAGGGGGAGCCGGTCTCGGTCGTGGCGCACGGGCTGACGCAGTCGAGACACGAGCTGAGCCTGTTCGCGCCGTTCGTGCCGGGCACGAAGGTTCTCTTCGACTTCCGGGGGCACGGCGAGAGCGAGCGCCCCGGGCCGGGCACCTATCGGATGGACGACTTCGCGGCCGACGTCGAGGCGGTGGCCGACGCGTACGGGGCCACGGTGCTGATCGGAGCGTCGCTGGGCGGGGGAGCGACCCTGCGGCTCCTCCGACGGAGACCCGATCGGTTCGAGCGGATGGTGATCCTGCTGCCGGCGCGGCTGGAGCGGGGCGTGGGGTCCGAAGGCGCCCGAGCCCGCCTGCTCCGGGTGGCGGAGCACCTGGAGCGGTACCCGATCGAGGAGGCGGCGGAGCGGATCCTCGCGGCGGAGGAGGCGGAGGGAACCTTCGACGGGACGGAGGCGGCCAGAGACCTTCGACGCCGGGCGCTGCTTCGGATGAACCGCGAGGGGATGCCGCACGCGATCCGCGAGATCCTCGACGATCCACCGGTCACCGATCCGGCCCCCCTGCGGCTCGTGCGAGCCCCGGCGCTGGTGATCGGACAGGAGGGGGATCCCGTGCACGAGTCCTGGGTGGCGCGAGAGCTGGCGGAGACGCTGCCCAAGGGGGAGCTGATGCTGTTTCCCGACCCGTTCGCCATGGTGCAGGAGATCCCGGCGCTGGTGAGTCGCATCGGGTCGTTCATCGCCGGCTGAGGGCCCTGCGGGGCATCCACGAGGTCTCGTCGGACGGGTGCCTGCTCGGAGCGCTAGAGGTACAGGCCCGAGCCGGGGTCTTCGCGCTCGGTGGCCACCGCGTGGATCTCGCGCTCCCTCACCAGCACGTAGTCGCGGCCGCGGATCTCGACCTCGATGCCCGACTCCGGGAGGAGCAGCACCTCGTCGCCCACCTCGACCGTCCGGGCGTTCGGCCCGACGGCCACCACGCGGCCCCACACGCCCTTCCTGTTGAGCGACGCGGCGGTGGCCGGGATCACCAGCCCGCCGCGCGACCGCCGCTCCTCGTCGCTGGCGGGCGGCTCGACGAGGACGCGGTCGTTCATCATCCGGACCGCCTTCAGCGACTCGCCCTCGGGGACGGGGTGGACCGGCTTCGCCTGCATCGCAGGACAGGATACTCGGTATCGTTCATCGTCGATGCGCGCACGGGAGCTGGTTCGGGAAGGCGAGCGGCGGCTGAAGCGGTCGCCGGCGATCGATCACTGGCCCGCCGACCGGGAGCGGCGGGAGGCGGCCGCGCTGCTGGCGAAGGCGCTGGGGCACGACGAGGAGGAGCCCGAGGACCTCGACGCGTCGGTGTCGGGGCGGGCTGCCGCCCGCTTCCGGCGGCTGGTCCGGCGCCGCGCCGGCGGCGAGCCGATGGGGCACATCCTCGGATGGACCGAGTTCCGGGGGCTCCGGCTCCGGGTCCGTCCGGGCGCCTTCGTCCCCCGCCAGTCGAGCGAGTGGACCGTGGAGCAGACGGTCCGGCGGCTCCGCCCACGACCGCGACCCGTGCACGTGGACGTGGCCACCGGGATCGGCCCGATCGCCCTCGCGGTGGCGAGCGAGGTCCCGAAGGCCGAGGTTCACGGGACGGATCTGATGCCCGAGGGGCTGCGCCAGGCCCGGCGCAACGCACGGGCGCTCGGGATCCGCAACGCGAGCTTCCACGTCGGGGACCTCCTGGACCCGCTCCCGGGACGGCTCAGAGGGAAGGTGGACGCGGTCACGGGCCACATCCCGTACGTTCCCCTGGCGGAGGTGGACGACCTCCCGCTCGAGGTCCGAGGGTTCGAGCCCGAGGCCACGCTCACCGACTACTCCGATGGGATGTCGCTGCTGGAGCGCGCGGTCCTCGAGGCATGCGGGTGGCTTCGCCCCGGCGGCTGGCTCCTCATGGAAGTGAGCCCCGACCGCTCCCGCGCGGTCAAGGCCTTGATGCAGCGCGCGGGGTACGCGGAGGTGCGGAGCACGAAGGGCTGGCCGGAGATCTCCCGGACGGTGGTGGGCCGATGGCGGTAGCGCGGGGCCTGCTGATCGACTTCGGCGGGGTGCTGACCACACCGCTCGGGGACGCGCTGCGGCGATGGTGCGAGCGCGAGGGCGTGGACGCCGACCGGCTCCGCGAGCTGTTGCAGAGTTCGTACCCCGTGACCGATCCCGACTCGATCGTGATCCAGGTCGAGACGGGCCGGATGCCGCCCGAGGAGTTCGAGCGGCGCCTGGCCGAGGTCTTCTCCGAGGGCCTGCACCGGCCGCTCGAGCCGGACGGGCTCCTGGAGCGTATGGGCGAGGCGATCGAGCTCGAGCCGAGGATGATCGACGCGGTACGGATCGCGCACGCCGCGGGGGTGCGCACGGCGCTGATCTCGAACTCGTGGGGACTGCACTACTACCCGCACGACCTGCTGGCCGAGCTGTTCGACGAGATCCTCATCTCGGGCCAGGTGGGCCTGCGCAAGCCCGAGGACGAGATCTACCTGCTCGCGGCCCGTGGTCTCGGCCTCGAGCCGCCGGAATGCGTCTTCGTGGACGACGTCGAGATCAACCTCCACACGGCCGAGCGGCTGGGGATGCGCACGCTGCTGCACGAGGAGCCCGAGCGCACGATCGTCGAGCTCGAGGCCCTGCTGGGGGTGCCGCTCGGCGACGCTCGTTGATACGATCGCTGTCCGGATGGAACCTGATCTGACCACGCCGAAGGGCGTCGCC
>DASUTZ010000062.1:0-7161 GCA_036374295.1 Actinomycetota bacterium | reverse complement strand
ATGGTCTGCGTCCAGGTGATGGGGAACGACGCGGCCGTGGCGATCGCCGGCTCCCAGGGCAACTTCGAGCTCAACGTCTTCAAGCCGGTGATGATCCGGAACTTCCTGCACTCGGTGGCGATCCTGGCCGACGCGATGGGGGCGTTCCGCGAGTTCTGCGTCGATGGGATCCGGCCGAACCGCGAGCGGATCGCCGAGCTCGTCGATCGATCGCTGATGCTCGTGACCGCCCTCACGCCGAAGATCGGCTACGACAAGGCCGCCGAGATCGCGAAGAAGGCGCACGCCGAAGGCTCGACGCTGAAGGAGGCCGCCCTCTCGCTCGGGTACCTCACCGGGGAGGAGTACGACGAGGCGGTCCGCCCCGAGCGGATGGTCGGGCCGGAGTGAGCCCGGCCGAGCCCGTCGTCCTGGTCGACGCGCTGCACAAGCGGTACGGGGACGCGGTCGCGGTCGAGGACGTCAGCTTCGACGTGCGGCGCGGCGAGATCTTCGGCCTCCTCGGCCCCAACGGCGCGGGGAAGACCACCACCGTGGAGTGCCTCCAGGGCCTGCGCGCGCCCGACCGCGGATCGCTCCGCGTCCTCGGCCTCGACCCCACGCGCCAGGCCGCCGAGCTGCGGCGGCGGATCGGGAGCCAGCTCCAGCAGTCGGCGCTCCCCGACCGGATCAAGGTGCGCGAGGCGCTCCACCTGTTCGGTTCGGGGGCCGACGGGGCGGAGGCCGAGCGCCTCCTCGTGGAGTGGGGGCTGGCCCAGAAGCGGGGCGCCAGGTTCCAGGCCCTCTCCGGAGGCCAGCGCCAGCGACTGTTCATCGCCCTGGCCCTGCTCAACCACCCCGAGGTCGTGTTCCTCGACGAGATGACCACGGGCCTCGACCCGGGGGCGCGACGGGTGGCGTGGCAGCTGATCTCGGCGATCCGAGAGCGCGGCACGACTGTCGTCCTCGTGACGCACTTCATGGACGAGGCCGAGCGGCTCTGCGACCGGGTCGCGATCGTCGACCGGGGCCGGGTGGTCGCGATGGGATCGCCCCAAGAGCTCATCGTGCGGCACGCCGGCGCCGTCCGGGTGCGGTTCACGGCCGAGCTGCGCGACGCGTCGTTCCTCGAGGCCATCGACGGCGTGACCTCCGTGGCGTCTCGCGGGAGCGAGGTCGCCGTGGACGGGTCCGGGGCGGTGCTGGCCCGGGTGGCCGCCGCGCTCTCGACCCGCGGGATCGAGCCCGAGGACCTCCGCCTCGAGCGCTCCACCCTGGAGGAGGTCTTCCTGGCGCTCGTCGGCACGAGCGAGGGGATGGGGTGATGAGGGCGCTCCTCCGCACCTGGTGGATCGAGATGAAGCTCTTCGCCCGCGAGCCGCTCACCGTCGTCTTCACGCTCGCGCTGCCGATCGTGATGCTCTTCGTCCTGGCCAGCGTGTTCGGCAACACGCCCGAAGCGGACGTGTATCGGGGCGTGGGGCCGATCGACTACTACGTGCCGGCCTACGCCGCGCTGGTGACCGCCTCCCTGGGCCTGATCGCCCTCCCCACGCACCTGGCCGAGTATCGGGAGCGGGGCATCCTGCGCCGGTTCCGGGCCTCCACGGTCCCGCTGTGGACGGTCTTCGCCGCTCACGCGCTCGTCGCGGTGGTGGCCTCGGCGGTCGGGAGCGCCCTGCTGATCGCCGTGGCGTCGGCCTCATACGACATCGCCGCGCCTGTCTCCCCCGCACTGTTCGTCGGCGCGTTCGCGCTGGGCGCTCTGACCTTCGCCGCCATCGGTGGGCTGCTCGGGGCGACGATGCCGACGACGCGAGCGGCGCAGGGCGCGGGAGTCCTCCTTTGGTTCGTGATGCTCATCATCGCGGGGGCCGGCCCCCCGCCCGAGGTCCTCACCGACGCCACGAGGACGGTGGCCGATGCCACGCCGCTGCGGCACGTCATCCTCCTGATGCAGGATCCGTGGCTCGGTTTCGGCTGGAACGGCATCCAGACGCTCATCGTCCTGGCCTGGCTCGTAGGGTCGGCCCTGCTGGCGGGCCTCCTGCTGCGGCGTCGCGTCTAGATCACCAGGTCAGGACGTGCGTGGGCCTGACGAGGATCGGCTGCGAGTAGTCGGCGGCGAAGCTCTGGGGGGTCCATCGGAGCTTCTCGATCTCCGCGGCGTACTTCTCGACGTAGGGAGGGACCTGGTCGGCGGGCGGATGGTCCTCGGCCCGCCGGGCCTCCCCCTCGAGCGTGGCGATGTCCTCGCCGTTCCGGGTGCCCCGGAAGTGGAGCGAGACCCGGGGGTTGGCTGCCAGGTTCCGGAGCTTCGGCTTGTCCGGCTGGCTGTAGATGAGGAAGGCGCCGTCGCGCCAGAGGAACCAGACCGGGACGCTCTGCGGCTGCCCCTCCGGCGAGACGGTCGTCAGCCACACGACGATCTCGTCCTGCAGCTTGCCGGCGATCCCCTCGAGTTGACGGTCCAGGGCCACGAGCACAGCCTAGCGGGAGAGGGCGCTCGCGGCGAGGGCGGACGGACACGTGTGACCATGGCGCGACGAGGCCCGATGGGGCACAGTTGATACAGCGAGGCCGCCCAACGAGGGTTGCGGCGTCGACGGCCCATCCCGCGTGGGCACGAGGCGGACCGAGAGCGCCCGGGAGGAGACGCGGAACAGGTGGTGATGCCGGGGACCGTCACCGACGCCCGCGAGCGCCTCCGTCCCTACCTGCCCCGCCTCCTCCTGCGGTGGATCGAGGAGTCGCCGGGCGAGGCGAGCCGCCAGGTGGCCGGGTCCGTCGCTTTCGCCGACATCTCTGGGTTCACCAGGCTCTCCGAGCGGCTCGCCGAGCTCGGGAAGCTGGGCGCGGAGGAGGTCGCGGAGGCGATCGACTCCTCGTTCACCACGCTGCTGGCCGTGGCCTACGAGGAGGGCGGCAGCCTGATCAAGTTCGGGGGCGACGCCCTGCTCCTCCTCTTCGAGGACGACGGGCATGCGGTCCGGGCCAGTCGCGCCGCCGCGGGGATGCGTCGCGCGCTCCGCGAGATGGGTGCGATCCGGACGCCCCGGGGACGGGTGACCCTCCGGATGTCGATCGGCGTGCACAGCGGGACCTTCCACTTCTTCCTGGTGGGCGAGTCCCACCGCGAGCTCGTGCTGGCAGGCCCGGGCACCACCGAGGCCGTGGCCATGGAGACCGCCGCCGAGGCAGGGGAGATCGTGCTGAGCCCCGGCGCGGCCGCCGCGCTGCCGGAACGCCTGCTGGGCGAGGCCAAGGGCCCCGGAAGCCTCCTTCGGCGCCGGCCTCCCGGGTCCCCGAGCGGCCTCCCGTCGTTCGACGTCACGGGCCCCCCCGAGGCGCTGGCCCGCTGCCTCCCGGTCGCCGTGCGGAAGGCCGTGCTCGGAGGCTCCCTCGACCGGGAGCACCGCCTGGTCACCGTCGCCTTCCTGCGGTTCGAGGGCATCGACCGCGTGGTCGAGGAGGAGGGGCCGAAGGCGGCGGCCACGGCGCTGGCGGCCGTGGTGGAGGGGGTCCAGCGCGCCGTCGACCGGCACGACGTGACCTTCCTGGGCACCGATGTCGACCGCGACGGGGGGAAGATCATCCTGGCCTCCGGCGCGCCCCGGACGGTGGGGAACGACGAGGAGCGGATCCTGCTCGCGGTGCGCGAGATCGCGGAGGCAGGCCTGCCGCTCCCGATCAGGATCGGGGTGCACGGAGGGCGAGTCTTCGCCGGCGACATCGGCCCCGCCTACCGGCGGACCTACACCGTCATGGGCGACGCGGTGAACCTCGCGGCGAGGCTGATGGCGAGGGCAGAACCGGGGCAGGTGATCTCGAGCAGGTGGGTCCTCCGCCGGTCGCGCACGATCTTCCGCGCCGAGCGGCTCCCGGCGTTCCGCGTCAAGGGCAAGGAGGCGCCGATCACCGCCTGCACCGTGGGAGCCGCCGAGGGGGCGAAGGCCGGGTCTTCCCAAGAGCACCCGTTCGTGGGCCGAGAGCGCGAGATGGCCGTGCTGCTCGAGGGGCTCGCGTCCGCCCGGGCGGGCGCCGGCCGGGCCGTCGAGGTGATCGGCGACGCGGGCATCGGGAAGTCGCGGCTCGTCCGGGAGCTCCGCGATCGGGCCGGTGACGCCGCGGTCTACACGGCGACCTGCGAGCTGTACGAGTCGCAGACGCCTTACCGACCGTTCCGCGACCTCCTCCAGGGCGCGCTCGGGGTCCCTCACGACGCGTCCGAGCGCGAGGTCGAGACGACCCTCCGAGGGCTTGTCGAGCGGCACGCCCCCCAGCTCCTCCCCTGGCTGCCGCTCCTGGCGCTCCCGCTCCACGTCGATCTCCCTCCCACCCCCGAGGTCGAGGAGCTCGAAGAGCGCTTCCGCCGGGAGCGAGCGGAGCAGGCCACGGCCGAGCTCCTGGGTGCGCTGCTCTCTGGACCGACGATGATCACGATCGAGGACGCCCACTGGATGGACGAGGCCTCCGCCAGCCTCCTCTCGAACCTCGTCCGCACCGTCGCGGACCGTCCGTGGCTGCTCGTCATCACCCGGCGCGAGCACGACTCCTCGTTCGCAGCTCCCGAGGGACCCGCCACCATCGCCCTGCGGCCCGAGCCTCTCGATGCGGCCGCGGCCCAGTCGCTCCTGACCGCGGCCTCCGAGGAGTCCCCCCTCCGGCCGCACGAGGTGAAGGCCTTGGCCGAGCGCGCCGGCGGGAACCCCCTCTTCCTCATCGAGCTCCTCGCCGCCGCCCGGCGGGTCGGGGACGTCGAGGCGATACCCGATTCGGTCGAGGCGCTGATCGCCGCCCGCATCGATCGGCTCGATCCCGTCGATCGGGCCCTCCTGCGACGGGCCTCGGTCCTGGGACTCGCCTTCGAGCCCAGCCTGGTCGAGGAGCTCTCGGCCGATCCCGCGGGTCCGGAGGCCTGGGAGCAGCTGGGCGAGTTCGTCGAGCGGGAGAACGGCACGCTCCGCTTCCGGCACGCCCTCATCCGCGAGGCCGCCTACGAGGGCCTGCCCTACCGCGTCCGGCGTTCGCTCCACGCGTCGGCCGCGGAGAGCATCGAGCGTGCATCGGGCGACCGTCCCGAGGAGGCCGCGGAGCTCCTCTCCCTGCACTTCTTCAACGCTGGGCGCTATCCGGAGGCCTGGCGGTATTCGACCGTCGCCGGCGATCAGGCCCGGGCCGTCTACGCCAACGTCGAGGCAGCCGACCTCTATCAGCGGGCGCTCGATGCGGCCCGGAGAGCGGGCGGCGTCGCCCCCCGACGCATCGCAGAGGTTTTGGAGGCCCTGGGCGAGGTGAAGAGCCGATCCGGCCTGTACGAGGACGCGGCCCGCGCGTATCGGGAGGCTAGGCGCCGAGCCGACGGCGGGCCGGTGCGAGACGCGCAGCTCATGCTGAAGGAGGCCGAGACCCTTCACTGGCTGGGCCTCTTCCCGAGGGCGCTGGGATGGGTGACCCGGGCCCTCCACACGCTCGAGGGCCTGCCCGGCGAGGAGACCGCCGCCACCGTGGCGAAGCTCTCGTCGCTGTACGCGCTGTGCCGCTTCCGGCAGGGACGCCTCCGCGAGGCCGGCCGATGGGCGCAGCGAGCGGTCGCCGAGGCAGAGCAGGCCGGCGACAAGGCGGCGCTGGGAGAGGCCTACCGCGTTCTCGACATGGTGGAGTGGTCCTCGGGCGGAGAGGCCGGAGACACGTACGGGCGCGTGGCGCTGGGGATCTTCGAGGAGTTGGGCGATCGCTCGATGCAGGCCAACCTGCTGAACAACCTCGGGGTCAGAGCCGTCCTCGAGGCTCGCTGGGATGAGGCGCTCGAGCTGCTGGAGCGGGCGGAGGAGAGCTTCTCGAGGATCGGGCACTCACAGGGCGTGATCATCGCGGCGTTCAACAGGGGCGACCTCCTGGTCCGGCGGGGCCAGCTCGAGGAGGCCGAGCGTCGGCTCCACGAGGCCCGCAGGATGTCTCGCGCAGTAGGCGACCGCGAGGGCGTCGCCTTCGCCACCAGGGAGCTGGGAAGGGCGGCCGCTCGGGCGGGTCGTCACCGGGAGGGCCTCGACCTGCTCGGGGAAGCGCGGGAGGCCTTCACGACCCTAGGGGCCCGGAACGAGGTCCTGGAGACGGACGCGGCCATCGCCGAGGCCCGCCTGCTTGCAGGCGACTGGTCCGGAGCGCTGGAGCTCGCCACCACCTCGATCTCCCACGCTCTGACGATCGAGGGCGAGCCCCTCCTCCCGATCCTGCACCGGGTCCGCGGGTATGCGCTCCTCGAGGGCGGCCGCCCGGAGGAAGCGCGGGCGGCGCTGGAGGAGGCCGTCGAGATGGGCCGAGCGCAGGGTGCCGACGACGAGGTGGCGTTCGCGCTGGCGGCCCTGGCAGGCGCCGCCCGCGTCCTCGGCGACCCCGAGGCGGAGCGGTTCGATCAGGAGGCCGGGGAGCTGAACGAGCGCCTGGGCGTCGCCTTCATGCCCCCGATCCGGGGGCGGGGCACGGAGCCCCGCCCCCGACGGGTCACATCCAGCGCGGATCCCCGTCGAAGAGGATGACCAGGAGGAGGTCGCCCCCGGCCAGGCCCGAGCTCTGCACGTAGTCGGTGCAGAACTTCTGATCGGGCCCGATCGTCCCCTTCGACGGGCAGGCCGGCGAGGCCACGAACGAGCCGTCCACCTCGACGAACAGCGTGGTGAACGGGTTGCCCGAGGTCGGGCCGCCGGTACCCCTGGGGCAGGCCGACTGATCACAGAACCACGAGACCTTGAGCGGATCCGTCTTCGTGTAGAGGCCGCCCAGGTCCGAGATCAGCGAGATCAATGAGACGTCCGCCGCGGTTTCCGCGTTGGGGCAGGTCCCCTCCAGGACCCCCGGGTATCCGAGGCACGACCCGTGGGCCGCGTAGCCGGAGGGAGCCCCGTTGTGGAACTCCGCGACGATGCACTTGGGGTTGGCCGGGCTGGGATCGCCCGGGCCGCAGGTCGACACCGTGAAAGCGGCCGGCGAGGTCCCGAAGGCCACCGCGCTCTTCTGGACGCTGAGGAACCACGAGCCCGGCTCGATCTGCTTGGCGGAGGCGAAGAGCGTGACGTTGGCCGTGTCGGGATAGATCACGCCGGAGATCGTCGTGCCGCTCTGATCCTTGAGGATCGTTCCCGTGGTGGTCCCCTGCAGCATCCCCTCGCTCACGCTGAGCGT
>DASUTZ010000061.1:0-11295 GCA_036374295.1 Actinomycetota bacterium | reverse complement strand
ACTTCGTCAACGTGAAGGTGGACCGCGAGGAGCGGCCCGACGTGGACGCGATCTACATGGACGCCGTGCAGGCCATGACCGGGCAGGGCGGGTGGCCGATGACGGTCTTCCTCACGCCCGAGGGCGAGCCGTTCTGGGCCGGGACCTACTTCCCCAAGGAGGAGCGTCACGGGATGCCCGCCTTCACTCGAGTGCTGCGGGCGATCGCCGAGGCGTGGCGGGAGCGCAGGGACGAGATCGGGGAGCAGGGGCGGAAGGTCGTGGAGGCGATCGGGCGGCGGGTGCGCCCCTCCGAGGAGCCGCTGACCGAGGAGGTGTTGGATGAGGCGTTCGCCGGCCTCCGGGCCTCCTTCGACCCGGAGCACGGGGGCTTCGGCGGGGCACCCAAGTTCCCCCAGCCGATGACCCTCGAGTTCCTCTTCCGGATGCATCTACGCGGCCGCGAGGGCGCGTTGGAGATCGCCACGCGGACCCTAGGCGGGATGGCGGCCGGCGGGATCCGAGATGTGCTCGGGGGTGGCTTCCACCGGTACAGCGTGGACGCGGCGTGGCTCGTCCCACACTTCGAGAAGATGCTCTACGATAACGCGCAGCTGACGCTCGCCTACCTCCACGCGTTCCAGCTCACGGGCGAGGAGCGGCACCGAGACGTCGCGTCCGAGACGCTCGAGTACCTCCTTCGGGATCTCCGGCACGAGCGCGGCGGCTTCTTCTCGTCCGAAGACGCGGACTCCGAGGGGGAGGAGGGGCGGTTCTACGTCTGGTCGTGGAACGAGCTCGTGAGCGCGGTGGGCCAGGACGAGGCGCGGGCGCTGGGGGGCCGGCCCGAGGGGAACTGGGAAGGAACGAACGTCCTCCACGGGGAGAGCCCGCCCAGGGCCGTGCGCGAGCGACTGCTGGCGATCCGGGCCGAGCGCGTCCGCCCGGCGACAGACGACAAGGTGCTGGCGGGGTGGAACGGGCTGGCGATCCGAGCCCTGGCCGAGGCCGGCGCCGCGCTTGAGGAGCCGAGGTACGTGGAGGCGGCCGTCCTCGCGGCGCGCTTCGTCCTCGAGGAGATGCGCCGCGAGGACGGCCGCCTCCTCCGGGCCTGGCGCGACGGGAGGACGAGCGGCCCCGCGTACGCGCATGACCACGCGCTTCTCTCGGCCGGCCTCCTCGCACTCTACGAGGCCACGCTCGACCACCGGTGGTTCGAGGCCGCCCGGGTTCTGGCCGACGACCTCCTCCGCCTCTTCCACGACGAGGAGCATGGGGGCTTCTTCGAGACGGGGGCCGACGCCGAGGAGCTCGTGATCCGACCGAAGGAGCTCCTCGACAACGCGGTCCCTGCCGCCGGCTCGGTCGCCGCAGAGGTGCTGCAGCGGCTCTCGATGCTCACCGGCGACGCGCGCTACGAGCGAGCCGCGACGTCGGCCCTGGAGCAGGTGCGCGGGGTGATGGGCCGGGCGGCCACCGGCCTCGGGCACGCCCTCTCGGCGGCGGATCTCTCGCTCTCGCCCTCCCGCGAGATCGCGATCGTGGGCGACCCGGCCGACGAGCGGACCGGGGCGCTGCTCCGAGAGGCGCGACGCCGGTACCTGCCGAACGCCGTCCTGGCCGGCGGAGGGCCGGACGACACCGCCGCGGTGGCGGCCATCCCTCTCCTCCAGGACCGGGAGCTCGTGGACGGGGCACCTGCGGCCTACGTCTGCGAGGGATTCGTCTGTCGCCGACCGATCACGGAGCCGGCGGAGCTGGCCGCGGAGCTGGGCTGACCCTCAGGCGACCCTGCCCGGCTCGCCGGCCGGGGTGGTGAGCGGCAGGCCCTCGGCCACCCACCGCTCGAGGCCTCCCTCGAGGTTGTGCGCCTCGTAGCCCCTGGCCTGGAGCAGCAGCGCCGCGACCTGGCTGCGGGTGCCCACCGTGCAGACCGCCACGATCGGGCGATCCTCGTCGAGGTCGGGCATCGCCCCAGCCATCAGCCGGCTCAGCGGCACGTGGATCGAGCCCTCGACCCTCCCCGCGTCCCACTCCGCGGGCTCGCGGACGTCGAGGATCACGACCTCGTGGGGGTGCCGCTCGGCGACGCCCTTCGGCGTGGTCAGATCAGGTTCCATCCGGACAGCGATCGTATCAGCGGGCGTCGCCGAGCGGCACCCCCAGCAGGGCCTCGAGCTCGGCGATCGTGCGCTCGGGCCCCTCGTGCAGCAGCGTGCGCATCCCCAGCCGCTCGGCCGTGTGGAGGTTGACCTCGACATCGTCCACGAAGACGCATTCCGGCGGCTCCAGGCCGAGGCCCCGGGCCGCGAGAAGGTAGATCTCGTCCTCGGGCTTGCGCGTGCCGACCTGGCCCGAGATCAGGATCTCGTCGAACAGCTCCCCGAGCAGGTCGTGCGGGTAGTAGTGGAGCCCCCACGAGTTGGAGATCAGCGCGGTGTGCACGCCGGCCGCGTGGGCGGTCCGAACGGCGTCGATCATCCGGGGCTCGAGCTCGATCGACTCCCCCATCCGATCGAGGAGCCCGTCCGGGTCCACCGGTCGGTGCAGCCCCTCGGAGAGCACCTCGGCCAGCCGGCGCTCGAACTCCTGGACCGACATCCTGCCGGTCTCGATCTGGATCACGATCGACGTTGGGTCCGTCACCGGGTACGACGTCTTCAGGAGCTCGGCCAGGCGCTCCGGGTCCACGCCCTCGCGCTCGCACCATCGCCGCAGCGCACCCCCGAGCGGCGTGGTCAGCACCCCGCCGAAGTCGATCAGCAGGCCCCGCGCTAGCGCCATCGGCCCACCACCGTCCGGGAGATCCCCGGCCAGCCCTTCGTGCTTCGCACATCCCCGTACCCCGCGCGCTGCATCAAGGCCTTGACCGCGCGGGAGCGGTCGGGACTCACCTCCATGAGGAGCCAGCCGCCGGAACGAAGCCATCCGCGCGCCTCGAGGACGGCGCGCCCCAGCAGCGACATCCCGTGGTCGGTGTAGTCGGTCAGCGTGACCTCAGGCTCGAACCCGCGGACCTCGAGCGGAAGGTCGTCCACCTCCCCCAGAGGAACGTACGGGATGTGGCCCGTCACCGCGTCCACCCTCCCCCTGAGCCGTCCCGGGAGAGGCTCCAGGAGATCCCCGACGTGGAAGCTCGCGTTGCGGATCCCGAGCTCCCGGGCATTGCTCCGGGCCTGACGCAGCCCCTCGGGCATGAGATCCGTCCCGTGGACCTGGGC
Organism: Actinomycetota bacterium; assembly: GCA_036374295.1. Classification (GTDB taxonomy): domain Bacteria; phylum Actinomycetota; class UBA4738; order UBA4738; family CALAEC01; genus DASUTW01. Next base: position 8,095 of record DASUTZ010000061.1, on the reverse strand, counting down.
CTTCGGGACCTCGCTCGCCACCGCGAGGGCGATCGGGCCGATCCCGGTGGCCACGTCCACGTGCACGGGTCGCCGTCGGGGCCGGAGCCGCCGGACCGTCTGCTCCACGGTCCACTCGCTCGACTGACGGGGGACGAAGGCACCCGGACGGACCCGGAACCGCAGCCCCCGGAACTCGGTCCATCCGAGGATGTGCCCCATCGGCTCGCCGCCGGCCCGGCGCCGGACCAGCCGCCGGAAGCGGGCGGCGACCCGCCCCGGCACCGAGGCGTCGAGGTCCTCCGGCTCCTCCTCGTCGCGCCCCAAGGCCTTGGCCAGCAGCGCGGCCGCCTCCCGCCGCTCCCGGTCGGCGGGCCAGTGATCGATCGCCGGCGAGCGCTTCAGCCGCCGCTCGCCCTCCCGAACCAGCTCCTGTGCGCGCATCGACGATGAACGATACCGAGTATCCTGGTCCGCGATGCAGGCGAAGCCGGTCCACCCCATCCCCGAGGGCGAGCCGCTGAAGGCGGTCCGGATGATGAACGACCGCGTCCTGGTCGAGCCGCCCGACGGCGACGAGGAGCGGCGGTCGCGCGGCGGACTGGTGATCCCGGCCACCGCCGCGGGCCTCGACAGGAAGGGCGTGTGGGGGCGCGTGGTGGCCGTCGGGCCGAACGCCCGAACGGTCGAGGTGGGCGACGAGGTGCTGCTCCTCCCGGAGTCGGGCATCGAGGTCGAGATCCGCGGCCGGGACTACGTGCTCGTAAGAGAGCGCGAGATCCACGCGGTGGCCACCGAGCGCGAGGACCCCGGCTCGGGCTTGTACCTCTAGCGCCCCTCCGACGAGACCTCGTGGAAGGCTCGCGGGACCTTCAGCCGGCGATGAACGACGTGATGCGTCTCACCAGGGCAGGGATCTCCTGCACCATCGCGAACGGGTCGGGGAACAGCATCAGCTCTCCGCCCGGCAGCGCCTCCGCCAGCTCTCGCGCCACCCAGGACTCGTGCACGGGATCCCCCTCCTGCCCGATCACCAGCACCGGGGCCTGCACGAGCCGCAAGGGGGCCAGATCGGTGACCGGCGGATCGTCGAGCGATTCGCGGATCGCGTGCGGCAGCCCCTCGCGGTTCATCCGGAGCAGCGCCTGCAGTCGAAGCTCCCTGGCCGCCGCCGACCCGTCGAAGGCTCCCTCCGCCTCCTCCGCCGCGAGGATCCGCTCTGCCGCCTCCTCGATCGGGTACCGCTCCAGGTGCTCGGCCACCCGGAACAGGCTGGCTCGGGCGTCTTCGGACCCCACGCCCCGCTCCAGCCGGGCCGGCAGCAGGATCACCATCCGCTCGAACCGGTCGGGCCTCCGTCGGAGGAGCCGCAGGGTCGCTCCTCCGCCCAGCGAGGCCCCGATCAGCACCGTCGCTCCGTGCGCGTCGGCCACGGCCTCGACGTCGGCCGCGAAGTCGTCCATCCGGTAGGCGCCCGGCCCGGGCCGCTCGCTCTCGCCGTGCCCTCGGAAGTCGAAGAGCACCTTCGTGCCCGGCACGAACGGCGCGAACAGGCTCAGCTCGAGCCTCGACTGCGTCAGCCCGTGCGCCACGACCGTGACCGGCTCCCCCTCGCCCAGGACCTCCACGGCGAGGCGGACGCCTCCCGACTCGACCCACTCCCCCATGGCGGGGACGATACCAGCCGCTTGCGTGCGCGGGCTCGACCGGCGAGGCTGGCCCAGCCGTGGACGTCACGAGACCGAACGAGCCGGCCGCCGGATCCAGCGGGGCCACCTTCTCCCGCCTCCCGCTGGTCCTCGATCCGGGCGAGCTGAAGGGCGCCGACGTGGCCATCCTGGGCGCGCCGATCGACGAGACGGTCAGCTACCGGCCGGGATCGCGCTTCGGGCCGCGGGCGATCCGGCTGGCCGACGTCAGCGGGGGATCGCCGCCGGGGTTCCCCCACATGGAGCTGGGGATCGACCCCGTCCAGGAGCTCGCAGTCGTGGACCACGGCGACATCGAGGCGGTCCCCGGCGGGCAGGAGCGTTCGCACGCGATCCTCCGGGAGGCCGTGGGGCGGGTGCTCCAGGCCGGCTGCATCCCGGTGATCCTCGGGGGCGACCACTCGATCCTTCACCCGGACGCCGGCGCCGTGGCCGACCACCACGGGCCCGGCACCGTGGGCGTGATCCACTTCGACGCTCACGCCGACGACGCCGAGGAGATCTGGGGCGTGCGGCTCTCGCACGGGACGCCCGTCAGGAGGCTGGTCGAGGATGGCTCGATCCCCGGCGACCGGATCCTCCAGATCGGCCTCCGCGGCTACTGGCCGGGCCCGGAGGAGTTCGCCTGGGCCCGGGAGCAGGGCCTCGTCTGGTACACACAGGGGGAGATCGATGAGCGAGGGCTACGAGACGTCCTCGACGACGTCGTGGAACGGGCCCGGGCCTGGGAGCACGTGTACCTCTCGATCGACATCGACGTCGTGGACCCCGGGTCGGCGCCGGGGACCGGGACCCCCGAGCCGGGCGGGCTCACCCCCCGCGAGCTCCTGACGGCCGTCCGCCACCTCTCCGTCGAGCTAGGATTCGCTGGGATGGAGGTCGTCGAGGTGTCGCCCCCCTACGACCACGCCGACGTGACTGCGCTGCTGGCGCACCGAGCCGTCCTGGAGGCGCTCTCGGGCCTGGCCCTGCGGAAGTCGGGGCGAGAGGCCTCGCCCGAGCGTCCGTAACCCTCGCGCACACGGTCGGCGAGCCGCCCAGAGCCCGAGCGTGCGACCATGTGCTTCATGGACACGGAGCGGTCGGTCGAGCATCTCCTCATCGAAGGTCGGGAGGCCGCGGCCCGGCACGCCTGGCGCGAGGCCCGGGAGCTGCTGGAAGCGGCCGATGCCGTGGAGCCGCTCACGGCCTCAGACGCCGAGGTCCTCGCGAGGTCCGCCTGGTGGCTCGGGGACCTCGCCGCCTGCATCGCCTTCCGGGAGCGGGCCCACAGGACCTATCGGAAGGCGGGCCAGATCCTGGGAGCGGCCCGCGTGGCTCTCGACTTGAGCCACGACTACCTGATGAAGGGCGACGGCGCGATGGGGAACGGATGGCGCCGGCGGGCAGAGCGACTGCTGGCGGATCAGGCCCCCGCCCCCGAGCACGGGTACCTCGAGCGGATGCGGGCGGGCGCCGCGATGGCCGCCGGGGACCTGGACGGGGCCCTGGAGCACGCGATCCGCTGCCAGGAGCTCGGCGAGCGGTTCGCCGACCCCGACCTCCAGGCCCTCGGCCTTCACGAGCAGGGACGGATCCTGATCCGCCTGGGACGCGCCCCGGAGGGGCTCGCGGTCCTCGATGAGGCGATCGTGGCCGCCGTGAGCGGTGAGCTCGACCCGGTCGTAACGGGGATCATCTACTGCAACGCGATCGAGATCTGCCGCGACCTCACCGACTACGCGCGGGCGGGCGAGTGGAACGATGCAGCCAAGCGGTGGTGCGAGCGGATGGCAGTCTCGGGCTTCCCCGGGATCTGTCGCGTCCGACGAGCGGAGATCGGCAAGCTGCGCGGGGCGTGGCCGGAAGCGGAGCGGGAGGCTCGGCAGGCGGTCTCCGAGCTGAAGGAGTGGTACGTGGACGTCGCAGCGGCCGGCCTCTACGAGATCGGAGAGATCCGCCTCCGGATGGGCGACTTCGCAGCGGCCGAGGAGGCCTTCCGCGACGCGAACGGGCTGGGGCACGACCCGCAGCCCGGCTTGGCGCTCCTCCGGCTGCGCGAGGGAGAGGTCGGCGCGGCTTGGGCGGCGATCCAGAGGTCCCTGGCCGCGACCTCGGATGCCGACCGGCTCCGCCGCGCCCGGCTTCTGCCGGCGGCCGTCGAGATCGCCCTAGAGAACGGTGATGTGGGAGCCGCGTCAGGAGCCGCCGCGGAGCTCGAAGCGATCGCCGAGACCTTCCTCTCCACGGCCTTGCGGGCGGCGGCGACGGTCGCGCGGGGCCGGATCCTCCTCGCCGAGGGAAAGGCCCGAGAGGCGGGCGAGGCGCTCCGGGAGGGGCGTGGCCTCTGGGCCGAGGTGGATGCGCCGTACGAGGTGGCGGAGGCGCGCCGGCTCCTGGGGCTGGCCTATCGGGAAGCCGGCGACGAGGACGGGGCGCGGCTCGAGCTGGAGGCCGCGCTCACAGCCTTCGAGACGATGGGGGGCGTTCCCGATGCCGCCCGCGTCGCCGAGGAGCTCGGCGTCGCGGAGCGGCGGGCGGCTCCGGGCCGAGCCGTCCGCACGCTCATGTTCACCGACATCGTCGGCTCGACGGGCCTGATCGAGGCCATCGGGGACGACGCGTGGAGCGACCTGCAGCGCTGGCACGACGAGACCCTGCGCGCTGCGTTCGCGCAGCACGGGGGCGAGGAAGTGGACCACGCTGGGGACGGCTTCTTCGTGGCGTTCCACGACCCGGCATCCGCGATCGAGTGCGCGGTCGCGATCCAGCGTTTGCTGGCGCAGCACCGGCGGACGAGCGGCTTCGCGCCTCGGGTGCGCATCGGCATCCACACGACCGAGGCGTCGACGAAGCCCGGAGGCTACGGGGGCCGGGGCGTACACGAGGCCGCGCGGATCGGCTCTCTTGGAGGGGCGGACGAGATCGTGGTCAGTCGAGGGTCTCTCCCCGAGCACACTCGCTTCCCGGTCAGCGAGCCGCGATCGGCCGAGCTCAAGGGGATCGAGGGACCCGTCGAGGTCGTGACCGTCGACTGGCGGCCCTGAGCTACCGACCGTAGCGCTCGGCCGCCTCCCGGATCCTCTCGGCCAGCGCGGGCATGTCTCCTTCGAAGGTGCGGAAGGCCTGCCCCGTCATCACGATCAGCGTGGAGGGCTCGGTGGCGACGACGGTCGCCGTGCGCCGGTGGGACTCGTCCTTCAAAGCCACCTCGCCGAAGAAGTCCCCCGGGCCCAGGGTGGCCACGGGATCGTCCCCGACCTTGACCTCGACCGCGCCCGACTCGATCACGAAGAACTCCCAGCCGATCTCGCCCTCCTCGATGAGGTGCCTGCCCGCCTCGACCTCCACCTCGTCGGCGTGGCGGGCGACCAGCTCGCGCTCGCTCTGCGAGAGGTCGGCGAACAGCGGGATCGACTTCACACGCTCGACGTCCATGCAGCCTCCTCGTCCTGGTTCCTCGGTATCTTTCCAGCATCCGACCCGGGCGGCCACTCGGGAGCGGGCCTCTGGTAGGCTCCCGCCGATGCGCCGGCTCGGTCCGCTCCTCGCGGCTCTCGCGCTGAGCCTGAGCCCCATCGCTCCGGCGGCGGGGCAGGGAGCCGAGGTCTCGGCGATCGACGACGTCTTCCGCCCCGAGACGATCCGGATCCCCGTGGGCGGCACGGTGACCTGGATCAACGAGGGCCGGAACCCGCATACGGCGGCGGCCGACGACGAGGCATGGGATTCGGGGAACCTCGATCCGGGCGACACGTTCTCCCGGACGTTCGACGAGCAGGGAGCGATCCCCTACTACTGCCGGTACCACGGCGCGGCCGGTGGTCTGGGCATGGCGGGGACGATCCTGGTGGGAGACGCCCCCGAGCCCGAGGACGAGGCCGGCCCCCCGCAACCCCCGCCGGGCGAGGGCGAGACCCTGGACGTGCCCGCGGACCACCCCACGATCCAGGCGGCGGTGGACGCCGCGGAGCCCGGCGATCTCGTGCTGGTCTCGCCCGGCATCTACCCGGAGAGCGTGCGCGTCACGACGCCGTTCCTCACGATCAGGGGGACCGACCGGAACGAGGTGGTCGTCGACGGGGAGTTCTCCCGCGAAAACGGGATCCACGTGCTCGAGGCCGACGGCGTCACCGTGGAGAACATGACCGCGCGGAACCACACCCTGAACGGCTTCTACTGGACGGGGGTCGAGGGCTACCGGGGCTCTTACCTGACGGCCTACAACAACGGCGACTACGGGATCTACGCGTTCGACTCCGTGTACGGGCAGTTCGATCACTCCTACGCCTCGGGGAGCCCCGACGCGGGCTTCTACATCGGGCAGTGCCGGCCGTGCCACGCGGTGATCAGCGACGTGGTGGCCGAGGGCAACGCGCTCGGCTACTCGGGGACGAACGCCGGCGGCGACCTGTACATCGTGCGGTCTGAGTGGCGGAAGAACATGTCGGGGATCGTTCCCAACACGCTGGACTCCCAGCTGCTCGCGCCCCAGGGCGAGGTCGTGATCGCCGGGAACTGGATCCACGACAACAACAACCGGGGGGCGCCGGCGAAGCGCCTCCAGTACCCGACGTTCGGGAGCGGGGTGCTTCTGGCTGGGGGAACCGACAACATTGTCGTACGGAACCGGGTCGAGGGGCACGAGCGGTACGGGATCGCCGCCGTGCCCAACCTCGACGCCAACCTGTGGGTCACGGAGGGGAACGAGGTGCGAGCGAACCTCGTGCGCGGCTCGGGGGAGGCCGATCTGGCGCTGGGCGGGCCGGCGGCAGGCGGGGACTGCTTCGCGGAGAACGACCACGGCACGAGCCTGCCGCCGGCCATCGAGGCGCTCGCCGGGTGCGGGCTGCGGCTGACGGGCGGGGCCGGGGACCTCGGGGTCACGTTCTCGCTGCTGGGGAGGTTCGCGCAGGCGCTGTCGGGCGAGTTCCCTCGCGGCGACTACCGGACCGCCACCGTGCCTCCACCCCAGCAGACCATGCCCGGGGCGGAGACGTCCCCGCCGGCCCCGGCCGTCGACGTCCCGATGGAGATCTCTCTGGACGAGGTCGGCGCCCCGCAGGGCGCCGGCGAGCGCATCGACCACCAGGAGGTGACCGTGCTCGGCATCGGCGTCGCAGCCCCCACGTGGTGGGGCCTGCTCATCTCGGTCTACGGGTACCTGCTGCCCCTCGTCCTCTACGCGGCATGGGTCTCTGTCGCCGCGTGGGACCTCGTGCGTCGCGACGGCCCGACGACCCGAGCGCGCGTCGGCTGGCTGGCCGTCGTCCTGCTCGTGCCCTTCCTCGGCCCGATCCTCTACCTCGCCTTCGGCCGGTCCCCGATCCCGGCGGCGCTGCGCTGGATGCTCGTGGCCGGGGGCCTCGGCGCGTACCTGATCTTCGCCGGGGTCTCGTTCCTCCTGGCCAGCTCCTAGCGTTCACGGAGGCGTCTGCTCCAGCTTCTCCCGGCCGCGGGCCAGCGCCGCGGTCACCGCGGCCCCCATGATGAGGGCCCCGCCCACGGCCGTGAGCGGGCGCACGGCCTGCCCCAGCACGAGGAACGCGAGGATCGCCGTCGCCATCGGCTCCAGCGACGCGACGATCGAGACGCGAACCGGTCCCAGCCGCTTCAGGCCGATGAAGAGCCCGAGGAACGCCGCGGAGGTCACGACCCCCTGGCCGACGACCGCCCACCACTCGGTCCGATCCCGGGGCATCCTCCCTTCCCCGCTGACGAGCGCGTACAGGGCCAGCGCGACGGCGGCGCCGGCCGTCACCCACATCGAGGCCACGAGCGAGGGCGTCCGCCGCAGACGCCAGTCCACGAGGATCAGGTAGAGGGCGAAGGTCACCGCGGAGGCGAAGGAGAGAAGGATGCCGGTGAGGTCGATGTCCAGCCCGCCCGAGGAGGCCACCACGAGCGCGGCGCCCGCCACCGCCGCGGCCAGCGACCCGCCGACGAGCAGCCCCGGGCCGCCTCGCCCCATCAGCGCCACGAAGACCGTCACCCACACGGGATACGTGAAGAACAGGAGGGAGACCGCGGCGGCCGTCCCGTGCTGGAGGGCCAGGTAGAAGAACCCGGCCTCGGCCCCGTACCCGATCCCACCGAGCAGGAGGAGCCACAACCCCTCCCCCGGTGCGGCGCGCAGAGAGCGGCGCAGCGAGACCAGCACCAGGGCGACGGCCGCCGCCGCGATCGTGAAGCGGATCGCGAGGAGGGCCGGGATCGGCAGGCCCCGCTCGGTGGCCACCACGCCCAGCACGACGGCCGAGCCGAAGGCGAACGCCGACGCGGCGGCCGCGACCCCGCCCACCGCATCGGCCGCCGCCGAGAGTCGCTCTCGCTGCTGCACGCTCCCCCTTCCTCGGGCGCGGGAGGTCCCGCGGCCGTGTGCTACAGTTGCCCGCCGGAGGCCGTCCGGCCTCGTTAGGAACCCACAT
>DASUTZ010000060.1:0-2960 GCA_036374295.1 Actinomycetota bacterium | reverse complement strand
ACTGCAGGCAGGCGGCCTGGCTCTCTGGATGCTGGGCGTCGCGGTCCTGCTCTGGGCTTCGTGGGTGATGAAGCGATACCTGGCCGTCGACGGGCTGGCGGAGGAGCACGAGCTGGTAACCCATGGCCCCTACCGGTACCTTCGCCACCCGGTCTACGTGTCGTTCGCAGCGATCGCGATCGGGACCGCCCTGGTCTTCCGCAGCTTCATCGTGCTGGGGCTGTCGGTGGTGCTGATGGCCACGGGCCGGTGGTGGGCGGATGCCGAAGAACGATTGCTGGCCTCCCCTGAGGCGTTCGGCGACGCATACCGGACCTACGCCGTCCGAACCGGCCGATTCCTCCCGAGGCTCAGACGCCCCCTGGGGGAGTGATGGCCGAAGCCGGTGACGCAGGTAGCGGGTCAGATCTGGGAGATCGGAGCACGGCTGCGACCCATCCACGGAGAGCTTTGCCGAAGACGCGCGAGGGCCCCCCGGGCGAGCTTCCTCCACGTATGCCCAAGGAGGGGAACGAGATAGCCGAATGAGTCCGCCCGACCGGACCCTGTGGTGCTAGGGCAACCTGTAGGCGACCAGGCCGCCGTCCACCGGTCCCAGGACGGGAGGGGCTCCGGCCCCGTAGCCGACGTAGAGAGTGCCGTTGACGATGGAGAACCCTCCCGCGAGGGGGGCATCAAGATCCTCGGCCCAGAGGACCGTGCCGTCCTCTGCGTCAAGGGCCAGGACCGAGCCTCCCCAGGTGCCGCGGTAGAGGACGCCGTTGGCCATGGCCATGCTTCCTCCGATGATGGGTTCATCGAGCGCTCGCTCCCAGATGATGGACCCGTCCTCCGCGGCCAGGGCGAAGATGGTCCCTTCAGCGCCGGCGTCATTCGAGCCCACATAGACAACGCCGTCCCCAACGGCCGCGGTGGACATCACTCCCCCTCCGGCGCTTCCTTCGCTGAGGTGCGTCTTCCAGATCATCTCGCCGGTGTCGCGGTCGAGGAGGACGTAGTCCCCAGATTTGCCCCCTGCCCCGACCACGTCGTGGCCGCCGACCGTGAAGAGGTTAGGGGAGGCGCCCACGTCGAAGTCCCTCTGCGCGTCTTCCTCGATGAGCTTGAAGAACCAGGCCATCTCACCCGTCTGCTGCTCGATGGCGAGGACGCCGTCGGCGAGGGGAAGGTCGATCGGGGCTCGCTCGCCGGGACCCCCCGCTCCTCCAGCTTCCGGCTGGTTGGTATTCCCCGTGCCGACGTAGATCAGCCTGCGCTCGGCGTCGTAGGCGACCGAGGACCACACCGGCACCCAGTAGCCGTGCCGATCTCCCGGGTCGGTGTGCAGGCGCCACCGCTCACTCCCGTCCTCGAGATCCACCGCCACGATGCTCGCGCGGAAGTCAGGGTCGTCCCGCTCCAGTTCGGTGTCCGTCTTCCCGATCACGACCGTGTCCTCGATCACGACGGGGGAGGCGAACAGGCTCGCTCCGGCCGGATTCAGGGTCGTCGACCAGACCTTCTCACCGGATCCCCGGTCGCGAGCATGGAGCACACCACCGAGGTCACCCACGACGACGACCTCACCCGTGATCGCCACCGTGCCGCTGATCGGCACGTCCGCTACCTGTTCCTGCCACAGCACCTCGCCGTCGCCGGCATCGACCGCGTGGACTGCCCCGTGCCAGTCGGCGAGGTAGACGACACCATCCAGGACCAGCGGCGTGCCGGTCACGCCACCGATGCCCTCCAGCCGCCAGGCTTCCCTCAGCTCTGCGACGTTCTCGGGCGAGAGGGTGTCCTCGGCAAGGTTGTGCATCGAGTTGGCGTGATCCAGTCCGTAGGCGGGCCAGTCCGTGCTCATCTCGCTCCTATTCGTCCCGTCCTCGGCCGGGTCGGTCGCATCGGCGCGATCGGTCCGCTCCCCCCCACAGGCCCCGAGGACCAGGGCCAGGGTGGTGAGGATGCCAGCGACTCGGCAGAGATGGCTACGGTTCATCCCGCACCCCCAAGTGCACCGGGCCTCCCCGCACCGGCCTCCATCGCTCGCGCGTGCATCTCGTGAGCCACCAAACGAGCCTCCTCGGGAGCGCCGCGGCCGACGGAGTCGCCCCCCGCTGCCAGGAGGACCAGGTTCTCGATCCGCCAGATGTAGACGACGTCCGTCGACGAGGGGGGCTTGATCATCGACGTCCCCCGCACGACGAACGCCTGCATCCCCAGGCTGGCGACGGGCTCCCGGCTGGCGTCCGCCGCGCGCCCCTGGAAGTCCTCGACGAGGAGCAGGAGGGCTCGTCCAGCGCTCTCGGCATCGTCGTAGACCACGCCCACGGAGGCGAAGAACAGCGAGTCGGGGACGCCCTGGAAGTCGCGCAGGAACTCCACGGTTCGGGCGCCCACGAACCCCGTGCCCGGTCCCATCAGATCCGGGATCGAGAGCTTCGAGGCATTCTTGAGCGGCGCCTCGATGGCCGAGCGACCGGTCGCCGTCCGCCTGTGCGGGGCGCCCGCGGGGGTCTCATCGGGACCCAGGAGGACCGTCTCCAGATCCGCAGGCGCGAACACTCGCGTCTGGGGACGGGGACCGGCGGGCTGTCCTTCGCCGGGGGAGAGCACCCGCGTCAGCGCGATTCCGAGCCCGACAGCCACCGCGGCGACGAGGAGCGCAACCGCCCGCGCGGCGACGCGCTGCCTCCGCTGCCTCCGCGCTCGCAGTCGGCTGAGATCCTCGAGGGAGAAGGACGGTGGGGCGATGCGCGCCATCTCGCGCTCGACGAGAGCCCCGTACCTACTCATCCCCGTCCTCCTGGCTCCTCCTGAGCGCCGCCCGCGCTTGGAAGTTCAGCGCCCGAACCGTCGAGCCCTTCACCCCCAGCATCCGCCCCGCGTCCTCGGCGCTGTAACCGAGCCCCTCGGTGAGGACGAGGGCGGCCCGCTGGCGGGGGCTCAGCGATGCGAGCGCTTCGGTCACGACCTGACGA
>DASUTZ010000059.1:0-5588 GCA_036374295.1 Actinomycetota bacterium | reverse complement strand
CCGTTGCGCATGCCCCCGTCCGTGTCCCTGAGGTCGAAGTGGGCGTCGAGCGTCACCAGACCCACCCGGTCGAGCGGGACGCCGAGCCCGTGGACCCCGGGCCTCGTCACGCTGTTGTCGCCCCCGAGCAGGACGAGGGCGTGCGCGTCGAGGCCCTGCATCGCCTCGACCACCGGCTCGAGGGCGTGGTCCGGCTTCACGTCCGCCAGCGGGAGGTCGCCGTGATCCTCGGCCGCGACGATCTCGATGTCGCCCCTCGTCTCGCCATCCCAGGTGGAGTACCGGCCGAGCGCCTCGCGGATCGCGGCGGGGGCCAGGTCGGCACGGCTGGGCGTGATCGAGCCGAGGTGCAGCGGGACGCCGAGGACGGCCAGCCTCCGCCGTGGATGCGGCGCGTGGGAGCCGGACAGCCACTCGCTCGCTCGAGGCCAGTGCGGATCCTCGCTCATGCTCAGCCCTCCTCGTCCATCGGGAGCCTGATGCCGCGCTCCCGGGCCACCTCGATCGCCCGCTCGTAGCCTGCGTCCGCGTGCCGGACCACGCCCGTCCCCGGATCCGTGGTGAGCACCCGCTCCAGCCGCAGCGCCGCCTCGTCGGTGCCGTCGGCCACCACGACCATCCCCGCGTGGATCGACGACCCGATCCCCACGCCGCCGCCGTGGTGGACGCTCACCCAGTGCGCGCCGGCGGCCGTGTTGACGAGGGCGTTGAGGATCGGCCAGTCGGCGATCGCGTCGGAGCCGTCGGCCATCCCCTCCGTCTCGCGGTTCGGCGAGGCCACGCTGCCCGAGTCGAGGTGGTCGCGCCCGATCACGATCGGGGCCCTCAGCTCCCCGGAAGCCACGAGCTCGTTGAAGCGGAGGCCGGCCCGGGCCCGCTCGCCGTAGCCGAGCCAGCAGATCCTGGCGGGCAGCCCCTGGAAGGCCACCCGCTCCTCGGCCATCCGGAGCCACCGGTGGAGCCGCTCGTCCTCGGGGAAGAGCTCCGCGATCACGCGGTCGGTCGTGAGGATGTCCTCCGGATCACCGGAGAGGGCCGCCCAGCGGAACGGCCCCTTGCCCTCGCAGAACATCGGCCGGACGAACGCCGGGACGAACCCCGGGTACTCGAAGGCCCGCTCCGCGCCGCCCTGCAGTGCCTCGGCTCTGAGGTTGTTCCCGTAGTCGAACGTGACCGCGCCGGCGTCCATGAATCCGACCATCGCCTCGACGTGCGCGGCCATCGAGGCGCGGGCCCGCCACACGTAGTCGTCGGGGGCCGTCCGGCGGAGCTCGGCCGCCTCCTCGAGCGTCAGTCCCGCGGGGACGTAGCCCTCGAGCGGGTCGTGGGCGGAGGTCTGATCGGTCACGACGTCGGGGTGGAAGCCTCGGCGGAGGAGCTCGGGGTGGGTCTCGGCCGCGTTCCCGAGGAGCCCGATGCTCACGGCCTCGCCCTCGGCACGGGCTTCCTCGGCCCAGCGCACTGCCTCGTTGAGGTCGTCGGTCTCGCGGTCGAGGTAGCGCGTCTTGATGCGGCGCTTGATCCGCGCGGGGTCGACCTCGACCACCAGCGCCACGCCCTCGTTCATCGTCACCGCGAGCGGCTGGGCGCCGCCCATGCCCCCGAGGCCCGCGGTCAGGACGATCCGGCCGCCCAGGGTCCCCTGGAAGCGCTGGGCGGCCAGCTCCGCCAGCGTCTCGTAGGTGCCCTGGAGGATCCCCTGGGTCCCGATGTAGATCCACGAGCCGGCCGTCATCTGCCCGTACATCGTCAGGCCCTCGCGCTCCAGGCGCCGGAAGGTCTCCCAGTCGGCCCACTTCGGCACCAGCATGGCGTTCGAGATCAGCACCCGGGGCGCCCACGGGTGCGTCCGGAAGACGCCGACCGGCTTCCCGGACTGGACCAGGAGGGTCTCGTCGTCCTCGAGCTCCCGCAGCGACCGAACGATCGCGTCGAAGGCGTCCCATGAGCGGGCGGCTCGGCCCGTGCCTCCGTAGACGATCAGGTCTTCGGGCCGCTCGGCCACCTCGGGATCGAGGTTGTTCATCAGCATCCGGAGGGCGGCCTCCTGCGGCCAGCCCTTGCACGAGAGCTCGGTCCCTCGCGGCGCCCGCACCTCGCGCGTCATCGCAGCTCCCCCGTGGCCGCTTCCACGGCGCCCAGCAGGGACCCGTCCTGGAGCATCTCCTCGACCGCGCGGAGGTCCGCGGCCACCTCCCGGTCATGCTCCAGGAACGGGACGCGCTCCCGGATCGCCGCCCGGGCCGCCTCGGTGCCCTCTCCCGGGCGGGCCGGGCGACGGAGATCGAGCGCCTGCGTGCCGCACATCGCCTCGGCCGCGAGCACGGTCCTCAGGCGCCCAACGATCTCGCGGACCCGCAGGGCGCCGTGCCATCCCATGCTCACGTGGTCCTCCTGGAGCCCGGAGGTGGGGATCGAGTCGACGCTCGACGGATGGGCCAGGCCCTTGCACTCGGACACAAGGGCCGCCTGCGTGTACTGGGCGAGCATGTAGCCTGAGCCGAGGCCGGGCTCCCTCGAGAGGAACGGGGGGAGGCCGCGCTCAGCGCCGATGCCGAGGATCCAGGCGGTCCGGCGCTCGGCGATGCTGGCCAGGCCGGTCAGGGCGATCCCGAGGAAGTCGAGGGCCTGGGCCAGAGGCTCGCCGTGGAAGTTGCCGTTCGACTCGACCCGCCCGTCGGGGAGGATCACGGGGTTGTCGACCACCGAGCCGAGCTCCCGAGCGAAGACCTCGCCGGCGAAGCCGTGGGCGTCCCGCGTCGCGCCGTGGACCTGGGGGGCACACCGCATCGAGTAGGGGTCCTGGACGGCGTGCTCGCTCTCGCGGTGGCCGGCCACGATCTCGCTCCTCGCCAGGAGCCGCCGGAGGTTCTCCGCGGAGGCGGCCTGCCCCGGATGGGGCCGGAGCGCCATCAGGTCCTCGGCGAAGGGGCGGTCGGTCCCGAGCGCGCTCTCGATCGTCATCGCCGCGGTGACGTCGGCCAGGCGCAGCAGCTGCGCCGCGTCGTGGTGCGCGAGCACGCCCACCGCGAGCATCCCCTCGGTGCCGTTGATCAGCGCCAGACCCTCCTTGGCCTGGAGTGAGAGCGGCTCGATCCCCGCGCGGGCCAGCGCCAGGCGGGAGGGCTCGGTGCCGGCCTCGGCCAGCACCTCACCCTCACCCATCGCGGCAAGAGCGATGTGGGCCAGCTGGGCCAGGTCGCCGCTGGCGCCCACGGAGCCCCGGTCGGGCACGGCCGGGGTGATCCCCTCGTTGAGGAGGGCGACGTACCGCTCGACGACCTCGGGACGGACGCCGGAGCGGCCCGAAGCCAAAGCCCTCGCCCGCAGGAGGAGCATGGCGCGCACGATCTCCCGGGGGAGGGGCTCGCCGGCACCGGCCGCGTGGCTCCGGATCAGGTTCCGCTGGAGCCGGGCGAGATCCTCCTCCTCCACCCGCACGCCGGCCAGGGCACCGAACCCGGTGGTGATGCCGTAGATGGCCTGCCCGCTGCCCAGGTGCTCCTCGATCCGGGACCGGGCCGCGGCCACATCATCGAGCGCAGCGGGGTCGATCGCGACGGCTCGATCCCCGCGAGCCACGGCGACGACGTCGGCCGTGGCGAGTGGATCGGGGCCGAGCAGAACGGGTTCCACGGCCACATTTCACGCCCCCGGCCCGCGGACCGCAATCCGGTCCGTGCCCTAGGATGGGACGGTCGCACGACCAAGGGGGTCGCATGGAGGAGACGAGGATCGCCGGCGGCGCGGACATCCCCGAGGGGGAGGTCCGCGCGTTCGAGGTGGGCGATGCGGAGATCGCCGTAGCCAACGTGGGGAGCGAGCTGCTCGCCTTCAGCAACGTCTGCACGCATCAGCAGTGCTCCCTCGACGACGGGGATCTGGAGGACGCGTCGATCATCTGCGCCTGTCACGGGAGCCAGTTCGACCTGCGGACCGGCGAGGTGATCAGCCCTCCCGCCACGGAGCCGATCGAGGTTTACGGGGTCGCCGTCGAGGGCGACGACCTCGTCATCTCCGGATCGTGAGCGATCCTGTCGTCATCGTCGGCGGCGGGCTGGCGGCGGGGGCCGCGGTGCAGACGCTGCGCGAGGAGGGCGAGGACGGCCCGATCGTGCTGATCGGCGCCGAGCGCCACCTTCCCTACGAGCGCCCGCCGCTCTCCAAGCAGTACCTCAGGGGGGAGGCTGACGCCGCCGCCCTGCCCCTCCACGAGGACGCCTCCTACGAGGAGTGGGGGATCGACGCGCGGATCGGGGTCCGGGCCACGGGGCTGGACGTCGCCGATCGGACGGTCGAGCTCGAGGGTGGGTCCACGGTCGGCTACCGCGTGCTGCTGCTGGCCACGGGCGGCCGGGCCCGGATCCTGGGGGCGGAGCCCTCCGACCGCGTCTGCTACCTACGGACGGTGGAGGACGCCGACCGGCTGCGCCGACACCTTGGCGGCGGGAAGCACCTCCTCGTCGTGGGCGCCGGCTTCATCGGGTCCGAGGTCGCGGCCTCGGCCCGGGCCATCGGCACCGACGTGACGATGATCGAGCGGGCCGCCTCGCCGCTCAACCGGGTGCTCGGCGAGGGGATGGGCCGGGTGCTGGCCGAGATCCACCGGGAGCGGGGCGTGGACCTCCGCCTGGAGACCGGTCTGACCGAGGTGCGGGAGACGGGCGAGTCGGTGATCGTGGAGACCGACGAAGGCGACGCCCTCGAGGGCGACGCCGTGGTGATCGGCGCCGGCATCATCCCGAACACCGAGCTCGCGGAGGCCGCGGGGCTCGAGATCGACAACGGGATCGCGGTCGACGCACGCTGCGCCGCGTCGGCCGAGGGGGTGTTCGCCGCCGGCGACGTGGCGGCCCACGACCACCCCGTGTTCGGCCGGATCCGCGTGGAGCACTTCGACAACGCCCTGAAGATGGGAGCGCACGCGGCCAAGGCCATGCTGGGGTCGCCGGAGCCTTTCGACGATGCGCACTGGTTCTGGTCGGACCAGTACGACGTCAACCTGCAGATGGGCGGGTTCGCCGCGACGTGGGACGAGATCGTGGTGCGGGGCTCGATCGAGGACCGCGACTTCACGGCGTTCTACATGAAGGACGGGATGGTGCGGTCGGTCCTCTCGATCGGTCGTCCCCGAGATGTCCGAAGGGGTATGAAGGTCATCTCGGCACAGGTCCATCCCGACGTGGAGGCGCTCCGCGACGACGACGTGGACGTCGGCTCCCTCCTCCCGGGCGCCTGAGCCTCCGTATCATGGGTATGCGATGAGCATCGTCGAGCCCGACCTGCGGGATCCGGCCCTCGAGTCGTTCGAGGCGTTCCAGGGCGCCGTGCGCTCGCTGGCCGAGGAGCGCGACGCCGTGATCCTGGCCCACAACTACGAGCTTCCCTGGATCCAGGACGTGGCCGACGTCGTGGGCGACTCGTTGGAGCTGTCGAGGAAGGCCGCGGAGACGGGCGCCTCGACCATCGTCTTCTGCGGGGTCCACTTCATGGCCGAGACGGCGAAGATCCTCTCGCCGGACCGGACGGTGCTGATCCCCGATCTCCGAGCCGGCTGCTCGCTGGCCGAGTCGATCACGGCAGACCAG
>DASUTZ010000058.1:0-3340 GCA_036374295.1 Actinomycetota bacterium | reverse complement strand
CGGCGCGCTGGACGCCGAGGCGGTGGCGGCCGTGCGCGAGGAGGCGATGCCCGAGGTGCGCGACGCCGACGAGCTGCACGACCTCCTCCTGTCGCTGGGGGTGCTCCCGCTGGAGGCGGGGTGGGTCGAGATGGCCGAGGCACTGCGCGCCGCCGGACGGGCGACCGTGGCTCATTGGGACGGGGGCAGCGCCTGGGTCGCTGCGGAGCGGCTGGCGAGGGTCCGGGCCGCGATACCGGGTCTCCGCCTGGAGGACGAGCTGCCCTCGCTGGGCGACGAGGCGCCGCCGCGCGAGGAGGCGGTCCGGGACCTCGTCCACGGATGGATGCTGGTGGCGGGCCCGGTGACGGCCGGAGCGCTGTCCGGGCGGATCGGCCTCCCTCAGGGCGACGTGGATCGGGCCCTTCTGAGCCTCGAGGCCTCGGGGATCGTCCTGCGGGGCCGCTTCACCGGGGCGCCCGAGCTCGAGTGGTGCGAGCGGCGCCTGCTCTCACGGATCCACCGCCGGACGATCCGGCGCCTGCGAGCCGAGATCGAGCCGGTGGACCCCGCGGCGCTGATGCGGTTCCTCCTCCGGTGGCAGCACGTCCAGCCCGGGACCCAGCTGCATGGTCGGGAGGGGATGCTGCAGGTGCTGAACCAGCTCCAGGGCTTCGAGCTCCCCGCGCCCGCCTGGGAGGCGCACGTGCTGCCGGCCCGGGTGAAGGGGTCGCGCGGATCGGACCTCGAGGAGCTGTGCCTCTCGGGGACGGTCACCTGGGGCAGGATCGCCCCGCCCGACGAGGAGGCGCCGCGCCGCGGTCGCGCAGGGCGCGGCACCCCCCTGACCTTCGTGCTCCGCGAGGACCTCCACTCGCTCCGCCCCCCAGGGCCGGGCCTGGACGAGATCCTGCCGCGCCTGTCGACGAGGGCCGCCGACGTGACCGCGCACCTGCGCGACCGCGGCGCGTCCTTCCTGCCGGACATCGTCCGGGCCACCGGACGCCTCCCGGCCGAGGTGGAGGAGGCCCTCTGGGAGCTCGTGGCCCACGGGATCGTGAGTGGGGACGGCGTGGCCGGCCTCCGCAGCCTGCTGGCGGGCTCTGCCAAGCGGCCGGCCCGGCGCCTCCGGGCCATCCCCGGTGGCCGCCCTCGGCACCTCCCCGCGGGGCGGTGGGCGCTGTTCGGGGACGGGGAGCCCGGGCCCGAGGAGGAGCGCTTGGCCGCGCTCGCGGGCCAGCTGCTCCGCCGCTACGGGGTCGTGTTCCGCGAGCTGCTGGCCCGCGAGCGCGGCCTCCCCCCGTGGCGCGACCTCGTGCGCCTCTACCGCCGCTGGGAGGCCCGCGGCGAGATCCGGGGCGGGCGCTTCGTGGCCGGCTTCGTCGGGGAGCAGTTCGCGCTGCCCGAGGCCGTCGAATCGCTCCGGGGGGCCCGCCGGGCCGAGCCCGACCGCGAGCCCCTCCTGCTCTCGGCGGCCGACCCGCTCAACCTGGTCGGGATCCTCCTTCCCGGGGAGCGCATCAGCCCCCGCTCGGGGTCGTGGATCGCGCTTCAGGACGGCGCCGCGGTCGACACCGGTCGCCTGGGCGAGGTCCGCAGCCGGCTCCGCACCGCCCAGGCTCAGGGCACGTCGTAGGCCCAGAAGGCGATCTCGGCCTCCCGTCTCATCGGACGGTCGAGGGGCCCCAGCTCCCGGGCGGCCCAAGCAGCCACGCGATTCGCGGCCTCGAGGCGCACCCGATCCTCCACTTCCCAGGTCCAGGAGTAGTGGCCCTCGCGCATCCCCTCCACGAAGCGCTCCAGCGGCTCCTCCACCTCCTCACGGACCGGCTCGAGGGGCCGGATAGCGGCGCCCCTCGACCGCATCCAGCCGTGGACCCGGTCGAGCTCGTCGTGGCCCAGCCCCACCCACGGACGCTCCACCCTCGCCTCCCGGACGAAGCGATCGAAGAGCTCGCGCAGCCCCTCCGGGTACTCCCCGTGGTTCACGAGCACGACGCCTCCAGGCCGCACGACCCGCAGGAGCTCCCCCAGCGCCCGCTCCCAATCCGGGATCAGATGGAGGACGTGACGGATCACGGCGCCCCCGAAGGCCCCGTCGCGGAACGGCATCGCGGTCGCATCCGCCTGGACCAGGGGGAGGGGCGCCGCGCCGCCCGCCTTCTCCCGGAGCCGCTCTAGCATGGGACGCGAGAGATCCAGCCCGATCACGGGGATCCCCCGCTCCGCCAGCGGGATCGACACGATGCCGGTGCCCACGCCCATGTCGAGGCAGTGGCCCCGACCCTCGAGCTCCCTGACGAGCAGCTCCATCACACGAGGCAGGGCCGTCCGCGAGATCGGCCGGGTCCGGTCGTAGTACGACGCGGCGCGATCGAAGGAGAGGGATCCGGAGCTCACGCGCACATCATCCACGAGCCGAAGAAGAGTGACAAAACGAGCGGGAGGGGTTGCGCCGGCCAGCCTTCCCGGAGTACAAACGTCCCTGGAACCGCTGAGGTCTTCGGGCCTCGGCGGTTCCGTCGTTCCGGGCCCGGGAACACAGAGCGGCCCCCCTCCGGTTAGCATGGAAGACCCACGGGAGGAGGACTGCATGGGCGAGACGCAGAAGGCGACGTTCGCGGCGGGCTGCTTCTGGCAGGTCGAGGCGGACTACCGGAAGCTGGACGGGGTCGTGAGCACCGAGGTCGGTTACATGGGCGGCTCCCTCGACAACCCCAGCTACAAGGACGTCTGCACCGACCGCACCGGGCACGCCGAGGTCACCCAGGTCGAGTTCGATCCCGAGCGCGTCTCCTACGAGGACCTCGTGGAGCTGTTCTGGACGATCCACGACCCCACCCAGGTGAATCGCCAGGGACCCGACGTCGGGACGCAGTACCGCTCGGCGATCTTCACCCACGACGAGGACCAGGCGCTGATCGCGAAGCGCTCGCTGGCCAAGGCCCAGGCCAGGTTCTCCAAGCCGATCGCGACGGAGATCGTCCCGGCCCAGGCCTTCTGGCTGGCCGAGGACTACCACCAGCGGTACCTGGAGAAGCGCGGGATGGCGAGCTGCACCATCCAGCTCGCAGAGACCGACGCCTCGGACTGACGCTTAGGCCGGCGCCTCCCACCCGGCCACGACCGGGTGATCCGCGTCCACGGGCCCGACCTGCGCGGCCCCACCCGGCGAGGTGTACCCGGCGATCTCCTCGGTGAAGAACTCCGCGTTCACCGGGGTGAAGTTCTTCCACTCTTCGGGAACGTCGTCCTCGGCGAAGATGGCCGTCACCGGGCAGACCGGCTCGCACGCGTCGCAGTCCACGCACTCGTCGGGCTGGATGTAGAGCATGCGGCCGCCCTCGTAGATGCAGTCCAC
>DASUTZ010000057.1:0-4702 GCA_036374295.1 Actinomycetota bacterium | reverse complement strand
CGAGGAGCACGGGATCGAGGCCGCCGTGGTGCCCAACGGCGTGGACCTCGCTCGCTTCGCCGCGCCGCTCGACCCCGAGGCGGTTCGCGACCTGCGGCGCCGCGTCGGCTCGGCGGACCGGTTCCTCTTCCTGACGGTGGGTGGGATCGAGCCCCGGAAGGGCACGATGGAGCTGGTCGAGGCCCTCGCGGACCTCAGGGCCGGTGAGGGGCCCGGCCCCGTCGTGGCCGTGGTCGGCGGCCACTCGTTCCAGGACCACACCCCCTACCGCGAGCGGGTCCTGGCCCGGATGGAAGAGCTGGGGCTGGAGCTCGGACGGGACCTGGTGGTGCTTGGCACGGTCCCCGACCAGGAGCTCGACGCCTGGTACCGGGCCGCCGACGCGTTCGTCTTCCCGTCAGCCAAGGAGGGGTTCGGGCTCGTGGTGCTCGAGGCGCTGGCGTCGCGGCTGCCGGTGGTGGCCACCGACATCCCGGTCTTCGCCGAGTACCTCACCCACGGGATCGACGCGCTGCTGGCGAAGGCGGGCGACGCCGGATCGCTGGCCGAGCAGATGCGGCGGGCGATGCTGGATGAGGAGCTTCGGGGGCGGCTCGCCGACGCCGGGCCGGAGCTCGCCTCACGCTACAGCTGGGAGGCGTCGGCGAGCCGCCACCGCGAGGTGTACGCCGAGGTGATCCGGGCCGCCGCCGCGCCCGCCCCGGCAGGCTAGGCCACGGCGCGCAGCCCCAGCGCCATCCCCGCGCAGAAGTCGGCTCCAGACGACTCACCCACGAGCGTCAGGACGCGGGCCGCCCTCCGGGCGCCTCCGGCGTCCCCGGCCACCGAGGCCGCAACCAGCCGATGCGCCGGGGCCAGGGCCTGCCCCCTCGCGGCCCACGTGGCGAAGCCCCGGGAGATGGGGGAGCTCGCGGCCCTCTCGGCTATGGGGAGGAGCTCGTGCTCGGCCCCGAGGCCGCCCAGGAGCCGCCGGGCGAAGAGGATCCCGGCCAGCGCGTCGTCACCCGACGGCGTCAGGCCGGGCCCCCGCCCCTCCAGGGCGCGCGCCGCCGCCTCGACGTCGCCGGCGAGAAGCGCCTGCTCGGCGGCGGCGCGCGCCCCCGGATCGAGCAGCGACCGCTCCCCCGCCTCCTCCGCCGCGGACGCCGCGACGCTCGCCGCGGCCTCCATCTGCTCGGGCCTGGGCGTCCACCCCCGCCAGGTGCGGTCGCCCACCCGTACCTCGACGCCGCCCAGCGAGACCCGATCCATCCCCACCCCCACCGGGTCCCCCACGGGCACCCTCGGGAGGTCCCCCTCGATCCCGACGTAGAGCGGGCCCGGATGGACGCCCTCCCCGACGAGCACGAGCAGGCCGGCGGGGAAGGCCGCATAGCAGGCTCGGGGGAACCAGGCGATCACCTGTCCCAGCTCGCCGGACCCCAGCACCTCCCTGGCGCCGCCCCCGATGAAGCGGGCCGAGGTCACGCCCGGGCGAGGGCGAGCATCGCGTCCCGGAAGCACTCCACCGGCGCGTGGGCCACCCCCGCGCCGATCTGCCCGGTCCCCTCGCTCGCGTGGAGGATGCCGGTGTTGACCGACGGCGTGATCTCGAGCTCGACCACCCGCCGCACGTCCACGCCGATCGGCGAGCCGCGGAAGCCCATGAAGGGGAGCTTGAAACGGCTGCTGGTCCCCAGCCCGATGCGGATCATCTCCTCGGTGGCGGCCACGGCGTCGGCCATCGTGCCCCCCACGAACGCCGCCACCGCCGGGGAGGCCGCCGCCGCCGCTCCCCCCAGGCCCACGAGCTCGAGGATCGCGCTGTCCCCGATGTCGGGCGCGGCGTCGTCGGGACCGTAGTCGCCGTGGAAGAGCGCGTCCTCGACGGGAGGAGCCGGCGCCACGTGCCACTCGTCGAGCCCAGGCAGGCGCACCCCGAACGTGGTGCCGTTCCGCGCCATCCCCGTGACGATGCTCGAGCCCTCGACCTGCTCCGCCCAGAGCATCGTGGCCTTCGCCGCCGCCATCCCCACGGTCAGGAAGAACAGGTGGTTCTCGGACAGGAAGGTCCCCACCTCTGGCGCGCGCTCGTCGTCGAGACGGAGCAGTCGCGGGAGGAGGAAGCGGATCGTGAGGTTGGTGGCCGCCTGCGACCGCATGTGGGCGTCGTCCCCCATCTGGAGCGCCTGCGCGGCGATCGAGAAGACGTCCAGTGGGTCGCCCGACCGGATCGCCTCGTCGAGCACCGGAGCCGCCGCCTCCCGGAGGAAGACGAGCCGCTCCACCGCCTCGGGACGATCCACGCCCAGCCACTGCTGGTCGCCCGGGCCCTGGTTGATGGCGGCGAAGGCGCGGGTCCCGCCCTGGGGGCTCTCCACGAGCAGCACGGGGGCGCTGGGTCCGATCGTCGTCGCCATCGGGAGGACGGTGGCGTGATGGTTCGCAGCGTCGAGCTCCACGTCGCCGCCCGCCACGAGCCTCCCGGCCTCCTCCGGCGTCTCGGCCCACCCCTCGGCCATCACCGCCGCGTGCACCGAGCGGCGCAGGGGATCGCAGAACTCCTCCCACGGGAGCGGGGGGCCCGGGTGGAGGATCGTCCGGTCGCCCATGCCCGGCACGTCTCGCCCGGCCGAGCCCACGCCCACGAGGACGGGGGCCGATCCGTCGATGCGCCGAAGGACCTCCTCGTTCGCCTCGTCGATCGCGGCGGCCCGAGGCCCGTAGAGGCCGGTCAGCGCCTCGACCGACTCCCGGTCGCCGCCGGCGGGGATGCGCCACTCCACGTCCACCGCCTCCCCGCCCTGGGCCCGCACGGCCTCGCCGAACACGCCCAGACCGACGTTGACGGCGCGGACCTCCTCCGGGAGGGCGAGCTGCTCGCTGTTGCTAGACTCCACCGTCATGGAGGTTACCGCCTACTGGGAGGGCGGATACACGACGCGCGTCCCGATCCGAGACTTCGAGATCAGGATCGACGAGCCCGAACGGTACGGCGGACGTGACACCGGCCCCATGCCCACCGAGATGCTCCTGGGCACACTGGCCGCCTGCTTCGCCATGGCCTTCCACCACGCGGCCAAGAAGCACGACGTCGAGCTCCCCGACCTCGAGGTCTCGGCCCGCGGCGAGTACGGCAACCTCCGGTTCGACCGGATCGCGGTCGAGGTGCGCACCAGCCACCCCGACCGGGAACAGCTCGAGGGGTTCCTGGAGAAGGCGATCGACTACTGCTACGTGACGAACACGCTCGCCGGAGGCCCGGAGCTCGAGTACCACGTGGCCGGCGGGGAGGCGCACGAGGTCAGCCCTCCGCCGTCCGCCGAGCGAGGCTGAGCAGGTCGGCCTCGGCCCGGGCGTAGGCCTCGGCGCGCCCCGCCGCCTCGGCCCGCACGCGCTCCGCGTCGGCCCGGAACCCGGCCGCCATCTCCCGGACCACCTCCGGCGCCGAGCCGCCCCGCGAGGTCCTCGTCCGGACGATCGCCCTGGGGTCGAGCACGTCCGACAGGTCCCGCTCGGCCAGGCCCAGCGGCCTCCCCACCACGTCCTTGGCCGCCTCGTCGAGCAACTCCCCGGTGACGTCCATCCCCCGAAGCCCCTCCCGCGCCGCCCGCTGGATCGCCTCGCCCACCACCAGGTATGCCGTCCGGTAGTCGACCTCCGCGGTCTGCATCACGTGCTCGGCCAGGTCCGTGGCCTGGGAGAAGCCCTGCGTCAGCGACTCCCACATCCGCTCGGGGTGGGGACGCATCGTGGCCACGACCCCGCGCATCAGCCGCGTCACGCGCCCGGCGAGCTCCAGGGCCCTCGGGACCTCGCCGTAGGCGAAGATCAGGTTGTCGCTGCGGGCCGAGGGCGTCTTCACCACGGCCAGGAAGCCCGAGAGCCGCCCGATCAGCACCCCCGAGGCGCCGCGGACGATCGACAGCGCGTATGGGTTCCGCTTCTGGGGCATGAGGATGCTGGATCGCGTGTAGGGACCGGCCAGCTCCACGAAGTCGAACTCCTGGCTGTCCCAGATCTCGAGATCCTCCGCGAGCTTGCTGAGGTTGCTGACCAGGCTCGTGGAGCCCGAGAGCAGCGCCACCAGGCCGTCGGTCTGCCACATCGCGTCTCGCGTGTGCTCGATCACACCTCGGAACCCGAGGAGCGAGGCCGTCCGGTCGCGGTCGACCGCCAGCCGGCTGCCGTTGACGCAGCCGGCCCCGCCCGG
The DNA here is from genome assembly GCA_036374295.1 of Actinomycetota bacterium. Lineage (GTDB taxonomy): Bacteria > Actinomycetota > UBA4738 > UBA4738 > CALAEC01 > DASUTW01. The sequence continues at coordinate 510 of DASUTZ010000057.1, read as the reverse complement.
GCTCCGATTCACCCAATCGTCCTCGAGCAGCATGCGGTCCGTCTCCCGGAGGGAGGGGCCGGCGAAGGTCAGGAGGTAGTGACCGAACGTCGACGGCTGGGCCTGCTGGAGGTACGTCTGATCGGGCATCACGACGTCGGCGTGCTCCTCGGCCGCGTCGGCCAGGGACTCGGCGAACCCGGCGGCGTCCGAGACGAGCGAGACCACCAGGTCCCGGAGGCAGATACGGAGCGCGACCCTCCCGGCCTCGCGGCGGGGACGGCCGGCGTGGAGCCACCCAGCGTCGGTCCCCAGCCGCTCGATGAAGAACCGCTCCCGGGAGTTGTACGCGTCGCCCAGCGACGGGTCGTAGGGGAAGTCCTCGTGGGACGTGCCGTGGACCTCGAGCAGCAGCCGCAGCAGCCGCTGCGCCGGCTCGGGGGGCGCGATCCCCTGCTCCAGCAGCACGAGCACGTGCGCCATGTCGGCCAGGTTCAGCCCGCGGTGCAGGTAGGGCGCGTCGGCGACCTC
>DASUTZ010000056.1:0-2867 GCA_036374295.1 Actinomycetota bacterium | reverse complement strand
TCGAGGAGCGCGGGCGGCAGCGAGAACGTCCCGTGCGAGACGAGCGTGCGGTGGAGGTCCACCGGCTCGCCACCAGTTCCTCGCAGGGGAATCCTGATCTGCTTCGACACGGCGCACAGTTTCGCCGCGCGGACCCAACGGCGCCAACCCCCAACCCATCTGGAGGAGGGAGGCAACCATCTCCATTCGCTATTCCGCGGCTCGACGCCTCCAGGTCGAGCCGCCCCTCAGACTCGCCGTCCGGGCTGGCAGGTGGTCCATGACTTCGATGAGCACACCGCGAACTCGCGCTATGAGATTCTCGTAGTAGGCCTCGTCGCGGCTCATCTCAGCAACACCAAAGCTGATCGGTCACCCCATGCTGCTGCCCCCTGCTCGTAGGACGATCCCACTGCCACCGTTCAATCCCAGCGTAGACTCTCCAGCGATGCGAGGGAGAGACATCCCGGCGAGCGCCGATCGGAGCTACTGGTACCGGGAGGCGCAGGCACATGCACCGCTCGAGCCCGCGGCGCCGCTGCAGGGCGAGGTCGAGGCCGACGTCCTGATCGTCGGAGGCGGGTACACGGGACTCTGGACGGCCTGGCACCTCACCGAGCGAGAGCCTGACGCGCGGGTCGTCCTGCTGGAGCGAGATCTCTGCGGGGCCGCGGCCAGCGGGCGGAACGGGGGCTTCCTCACCGGGTGGTGGGACGACCTCCCCGACATGGCGGCGCGCTACGGGATGGAGCCCGCGGTCGCCGCGTGTCTGGCCCTCGACGAGAGCATCGAAGCGATCGGGCGGTGGATCGAGAATCGCGGGGCCGACGTATGGCTCGCGAGGGCGGGCTACCTCGCGGCCTCCTCGAGCCCGGCCCAGGACGGCCTCTGGCGCGAGGCCACGGAGGCCGCGGCCGTGGCCGGCCATCCCGACGCCTACCGCGAGGTCACCGGGGACGAGGTCCGCGAGATCTGCGACTCCCCCGCCCTGCGCGGCGGCGCCTTCATGCCGGCCGGGGCTTCGGTCCAGCCGGCGAGGCTGGGGCTCGCCCTCCGCGCCGCCCTGCTGGAGCGGGGGGTCCGGATCCACGAGCACACGCACGTTCGCCGGCTCCAGACGAAGGAGCCGGTCGTCGCCGAGACCGAGGGGGGGCGCGTCCGGGCCCGGCGGGCCGTCGTGGCCACGAACGCGTGGGCGGCGGGATGGAGGGCGCTCCGGGGCCGGCTCGTCGTCCGGGGCAGCTACGTGCTGGTCACCGAGCCGGCCCCGGAGCGCCTCGAGGTGATCGGGTGGACCGGCGGCGAGCCCATCACCGACCTGCGGGCCGCCCTCTTCTACTTCCGCACCACGCCCGACGGGCGGATCGCCTTCGGGGGCGCGGGGCGGGCCGGCCTCGGCTCGAAGGTCGGCCCCCGCTACGACCACGACCCGGTCTCGCTGGACCACGTCTACGCGGGCTTCCGCCGCTTCTTCCCCTCGTTCGAGGGGGTCGGGATCACCGAGGCCTGGGGCGGCGCGGTGGACGTCGCCGCCCTCCACCATCCCGTGGTGGGCACGCTCCGGGGCGGCGCCGTCCACCACGCGACGGGCTACTCGGGCAACGGGGTGGCGCCCTCGCACCTGATGGCCCGGGCCCTCGCCGCGCTGGCGCTCGAGGTCGAGGACGAGTCGCTGACGCTCCCCATGGTCGGGGCCAAGGCCAAGCGCTTCCCCCCCGAGCCCTTCCGGTCCGTGGGCGCGGCGATCGTGCAGTCCGCGATCATGCGGCGGGAGCGCCTCGAGGACGAGGGGCGGCGCGTGGGATGGTTCACGCGCCTGCTCTCCACGATGCCCCGGCGCATGGGATACGCGCTGGGCCGCAGCGACTGAAGCTAGCCCTCGGGAGAGCTGGCCTGGAGGGTCCAGCCGTTGCCGTCGGGATCCTGGAAGAAGGCGTAGGCGTTCCACCCGATCGGCTCTCCCGTGACGGGGCGGTAGACGGAGCCGCCCTCCTCGTGGACGACCTCCAGGACCTCGCTGACCTCGACGCCGTGCTCGAGGAGGCGCTCCCGCGCCGCGGTGAGATCGTCGACGACGACCATCAGTCCCTGGAGCGAGCCCGGCTCGATGTCGGGCGGCCCGGGCCGCCCCGCCGCCGCCCCCGACATCAGCGCGATCGAGCATCCGGAGCCGGGCGGGGTCAGCTGGACCATCCGCAGGTCGTCGTTGAATCGAGTGTCGAAGTCCTCGTGGAACCCGACCGCGTCACGGTAGAACGCCTTGGCACGGTCCACGTCGGACACGGGGACGAACACGACCTCGAGCCGCCACTCCACCCCTTCACCCCTCCGCGATGCCCGTCCCGCGCTTGCCCAGCTGATCGGCGATGATGGCCCGCTGAACCTCCGAGGTCCCCTCCCAGATCCGGTCCACCCGTAGCTCCCGGAAGAACCGCTCGGCCACGTTCTCGCGCATGTAGCCGCGGCCCCCGAAGATCTGGACCGCCCGGTCGGCGACCCGGTTCGCCATCTCCGACGCGTAGAGCTTGGTCATCGAGCAGTGGGCGTGCAGCAGCTTCACGTCCGCCCCCTCGTCCATCCCCCGCGCGGTCCGGTAGGTCATGAGGCGCGCCGCCCACAGCTCCACGATCGAGTCGGCCAGCGGGAACGCCACCCCCTGGTACTCGGCGATGGGCTTCCCGAAGGCCATCCGCTCCCGCGCGAACCCCTCCGCCTCCTCGATCAGCCGGTCGGCCGCCCCACAGCACCGGGCCGCGATCATCAGGCGCTCGTAACGGAACCATTCGTGGGTGAAGGACATGCCGTCGCCCTCCTCCCCGATCAGGTTGGCGGCGGGCACGCGCACGTCCTCGAAGGCCACGATCGGGTGCTCGTCGGGGTAGGAGTGG
>DASUTZ010000055.1:0-6409 GCA_036374295.1 Actinomycetota bacterium | reverse complement strand
CAGGAGGGGGAGCAGGAGGCCTTCTGCCTGGTGTGGGTGGCGGACGCGCCGACCGCGCAGGCGATCCTGGATCCGCTCTTCGATCCCGACTCCCCGGACAACCGGACGGGGATCGAGGACGAGGACCTCGCGCGGCTGCTGGCGCGGGCCCGGGCCACCGAGTCGGCCCAGGAGCGCGAGGAGCTGTACGCGCGAGCGGAGCGACGGGCCCTCGAGCTGATGCCGCTCGTGCCGTTGGCCTGGTTCCGATCGAACGTGGCGGCCCAGGACTACGTCACGGGCCTCGAGGTGGATCCGCTGGGACGCTTCGATGTTGCCGCGCTGGCCTTCGACGAGGGTTGAGGGCCCGCCCGTCGCTATAATCGGATGGTCGTCGGAGTGGCGGAACTGGCAGACGCGCTAGGTTGAGGGCCTAGTGGGGCTAACCACCCCGTGGGAGTTCGACTCTCCCCTCCGACACCGACTACCAGGAGAAACGCGAAGGCCGGATAGAACGCCCTCCCACACCCATGCTCGACTCGGTGAGGTGCTCGATATAGCCTCGTGCAGCACCGACGAGGGAGGAGGGCGGCTATGGGGAAGGGCAGCGCAGGCGCCGCCGCGGGTGGCGGAGCGATCTACGGGCTCGGGATCTTCGGCGCGCTTTTCTACTACTGGCAGCAGGCCGACGCGTTCTGGGAGTACATTTGGGCGATCTTCCCGAAGGCCATTCTCTGGCCGGCGTTCATGGTCTACGAAGCGTTCAGGGCCCTCGGCGCATAGGGGCCAGTCTAGGAGGCGCCTCGGCCGCCACCTGCCTGACCTGGTGCTTCGGCTAACAACGCCCCTTTGTTCGCCGCATCGTCATCGCGGAGAGAGTCTGTCCGTGCTCGAGACACGTCACCGGTTCGGCGGAGGCCACCACCCGGGCGGCGATTGCGGACGGCTGCACCACCGATGTAGGTGCCCGGCTTCATCGACGACCAGGGCGGTGTCGTACGACTGCTATGGTTGCCTCGGGTGGTCACTGCAGTGGTGAGCTGTTCGCAGGCCTCTGAAACCGTCTGCGGGGCACCGCGTTCCTCAGGCAAGCGCGGGGCGGCGCGCAGGGGAGAGACTGACGTGCTGATCGACCGGTTCCTGCCGCGCTACGACTTCGCCCTGGCGCACGCCGTCGTTCTTCCGGCGTCTTCGGAGGAGTGCTGGGCAGCGGCGCGGCGAGTCGATTTCCTGCGGCACCCGGTCTTCCGCGTGCTGCTCGCGGGGAGAGCGCTTCCGCTGCGCGTGGCCGAGGTCGTGACGCGGGCCCAGCGTGCGTCGGGTACGGCCGCGGAGGCGCTGCACGCGTTCCGGTTGTTCGACATGCCGCGCCTCGGCTTCGTCCTCCTGGGAGAGGAGCCGGGCGTCGAGGTCGTGTACGGGCAGGTCAGCCGGCCGTGGCAGGCGGCGGCGTCCGAGGGGCCGCCAATCGATCCGGCGGGATTCACGGAGTTCCGCACGCCGGGGTTCGCGAAGATCGTCTTCTCCCTTAGCGTCATTTCCCGTGGCGGCGGCTCGTCGATCCTCGTCGTCGAGACACGCGTCGCGTTGACGGACGATGACAGTTCGCGCCGGTTCCGCCGCTACTGGCGGGTGATCCGTCCGTTCAGCGACGTACTCCGGCGTATTGTCCTGCGCATGATCGCGGCCGAGGTGCGTCGCTCCCGCGCCGACTGAGGCGCGCGGCCGCTCGCGTACGCGACGCTGACCAAGAGGCGGGGGAAAGGATGGAACCACCGGAGCCCGAAGGCTCCAGCGGTTCCGAGGAGATACCTGCACCCTTCGAGGTCCCGGCGCAAGCGTCGATGTCGGCTCTCTTGCGGTGGCTGGCTGACTGCGGGAGGGGCTGCGGTTCGGCGCACGCGAAGGAGGAGTTCCTGCCTCCAGTCGAGTCCTCGTCGTGGCGAGAGTCCCTCAGGCGGCAGGCCATACGCCATCGACGCCCAGCGTTGCACCGTTCACGTTCGATGCCGCGTCGCTCGCCAGCCACAACACGGCTGTGACCACCTCATCCGGCCAGCCCCCTTCCTGCTGGCGGCCGATTGGGGCCGGGGTCGTGTGCGTCGGTCAGGTCTCGGCGGCGTTCTTCGCTGCCTTGCCGAGGTGGTGATCGCACGCGCATCCCGTTCCCGGCTCGAGCGTTGTCGGTGTGGTCACACTTGGTCACACCCTGCCGGTCCGCCTGCGCTCAGGCATGAAGCGTAGTGCGGCATAATCTCACACTTCTGGCCACTCTCGGGCACTCTCGCGGCCGAGCGGTTGGGTTCGGAGCGGCCCGGGGGATCGACCACACCCCCGGCGACCTGCAACGCGAACGCCGACGCGAGCTGAAGGCCAACGGCCCGGAGGGGATCTCCATCCCCAACCCGAAGCGTCGGGCCCTCCGGCCGAACAACGCGTGCATGAGCGGGAACTCGCTGAGGGTTTCGAGGGGTGCTCGCCGATCGGCCATGTCCCAGATCCTCCCCTGCGGTCGTGTCCACAGCCTCCCTCGACTGTATGCGACGGTCGTGCACCTCGCCAGGACGGCGGGCTACGGCTGCTCGAGGGGCCTGCCGACGCCGTCGGTGGAACCGCGCATCGGTTGCGACCCGGAGCGACGCGGGTGCGATACGGTGGGGGGTATGCCGGAGACCTATGGGAAGCGACAGCGGAAGGCCGTGAAGGCCAGGAAGGCCTCTGAGAGGGAAGAACGTCGTCTCGCGCGCGCCCGGCGGCGGGAAGAGCGAGCGGCCCAGGGCGAGAGCGCGGGGGATGAGGCGTGGCTCGGTGAGCCCAACCCCTCTGGGTTGGAGGAGCCTGCGGCAGACGAGTCGGAGGAGTGAGCGCCCCGGGCGTCTGCTCGGCCTGACGCTCACGGTCGTTCTCCTCTCCTTCGCGTGCACCGGGGGGCTCGTGGTCGCTCCCGGCGGCACCCCGCCCGCGACCCGAGGAGAGTTTGCCGAGCTCCCCGGGTCCTTCGTCCTCATCGGTCAAGAGCCCCTCTTCGAGCGCGGGATGAACGCAGGGCTCGCCGTGTGGCGAGACTTCGCGTACGTCGGCAACCGGACGGACGGCTCATCCGGGCATCCGCACCCGGGGATCCTCGTGGTCACCGTGGAGGATCCCGGCGCTCCCGAGGTGGTGGGGGAGATCCGCCGTCTGCACGTGGCGGATCCGGGAGCGACGTCACGAGAGCTGCGGATCTGGCCCGGCGGCGAGCTACTGATCGCGCTGACGTTCGGATGCGACGCCGTCCTCCACGGATGCGCGCCGGACCTGGTCCGGCCGTCCTTCAGCTTCTACGACATCGGAGGCGATCGAGCCGCCCGTCCACGTTTCGTCTCCGAGTATCAGCCCCAGGGTCAGCCCCACAAGTTCTACCTCTGGCAGGATCCGAGGGACCGAGGACGCGCTCTGCTCTTCGTCTCCACTCCCACCCCCATCGGCGAGAACCTGCTCGTCGTGGACATCTCCGGGGCGAGGAGTGGGCGGGTCCGAGAGCTCGCCACATGGTCGGCCGAGTTCCCGGATCCCGGCCCCGACGATGCCCTGCACTCGCTGTCGGTCTCGATCGACGGCCGGCGCGCCTACCTGGCGCATCTGACGGCGGGCTTCCTGATTCTCGACACTTCGGAGCTGGCTCGAGGCGCCGAGGAGCCGCAGATCCGGACGATCACGCCCCTGGACCAGCCGGCCCGGTGGCCAGGCGTGGGCCCGCACAGCGCGGTGAAGGTCCCCGGACGCGACCTGGTCCTCACGACCGACGAGGTCTACGGTCGATCGGCCGGCGGCGGATGCCCGTGGGGATGGGGTCGCCTCATCAGCATCGCCGAGGAGACCTCTCCCGAGGTGATCTCGGAGTTCGGTGTCTCCCCATACAACGATCTCTCGTACTGCGAGGGCGTCTCCTCGGAGCGGGATGCCGCCGCGTCTTTCTCGTCGCACAACCCGACCGTCACCGAGCATCTCGCGCTGATCAGCTGGCACGGGGCGGGGCTGCAGGCGTTCTCCACGGAGGATCCGGCCGCGCCGGAACGGGTTGCGGAGTTCCTCCCAGACCCCCTGCTCACGGTGGCGACCGAGGATCCGCCCCTCAGCTCGGGGCCCGACAAGGTCGTGATGTGGAGCTACCCGATCATCCTGAACGGCCTGATCTACGTCGTCGACGTGCGGAACGGGCTCTACGTGCTCGAGTACGAGGGACCCTTCGACGAGGAGCTCGCCGAGGTCTCGTTCCTGGAGGGCAACTCCAACCTGGGAGACGCCTCACCCTAGTCTGCCGGTTCCAGGCCTAGACTCGGGGCATGGATCGCCTGCGGTTCGGGACCTACCTGGCGCCGGCGCTGCTCCCCGTGTACGAAGCGATCACGGAGCACGTGGGCGAGCGGGTGGGTATCGACACCGAGCTCGTGGTGGAGACGTCCTACGATTCCTGCGAGAACGACGAGAACGAGGTCTGCTTCGTCTGCAGCCTGCCCTACGTGATGCTCGAGCGGCGGGGGATCGACGTCGCGCTCCCGGTCGCCGCGCCGGTGGTGGCCGACCCCCGCTACGAGGGGCGGCCGATCTACTACTCGGACGTGATCGTGTCCGCGGACGCGCACTTCCGATCGTTCGACGATCTCCGCGGGCGATCGTGGGCGTACAACGAGCCGCTCTCCCACTCGGGCTACGGCATCACCCGCTTCCACCTGCTGACCATGGGCGAGACGAACGGCTTCTTCGACCGGGTCGTGGAGGCCGGGTTCCACGAGGAGGCGATCCGGATGGTGGCCCGGGGCGAGGTGGACGGGTCGGCGATCGACTCGCACCTGCTCGCGGTGGAGCTGCGCAGCGAGCCCGAGCTGGCGGAGCGTCTGAGGGTCGTCGCGTCTCTCGGGCCGTCGACGATCCAGCCGGTGGCCGTCTCGAGGCGGGTGCCGCCGGACCTCCGGGACGCGATCCGGGAGACGCTGATCACGATGCACTGGGACCTCGGGATGCGACGCAGGCTGGGGGAGAGCCTGATCGAGCGGCTCGTGCCTGTGGACGCCTCGTCCTACGACGACATACGCATGATGGTCGACGTCTGCGAGCAGGCCGGCTTCCTCCAGCTTCGCTGACCTGCGTCGGGTTCGGGGGAGCGATAGGGTTCTTCCGGGAGGGCGCGATGGGCTGGGAGGATCTGGGAGGGCAGCTCACCTCGGTCGCCGCGGCGGCCTGGTGGGGCGACGGCGAGGTGCAGGTCTTCGCCGTCCACGACGACGGCGAGGTCTGGAACCGGTACTGGGACGGCCGCCGGTGGCACGACTGGGAGTCGCTGGGGGGGAGCTTCACCGGTCACCCGGCCGCCGCCGCGCGCGATGGGTCGCAGATCGACGTCTTCGCCGTGGGCGCCGACGGGGTGCTCCGTCATCGCTGGTGGGACGGCGTCCGCTGGGTCGACTGGGAGGACGTCGAGGGGGCGCCGCACGACGGCTCGGCCGTCTCGTGCGCGTGGGTCGGGGATCGCCTCCACCTCCTGGTGACCGGTCCGGACGGGCGCCTCTGGCACGCGACCCTCTGATCGCATGGGAGCGATCGCCCGGCTCCGCGACAGCGGCGCCTGGCGCGACGTGTTCGAGGGGGAAGCCGGGCGCCGCGTCGGAGCGCTCACGCGACAGACCCCCGTGGTCCGGGCCCCCGGGATGCTGGTGAAGGCGGAGGGCCTCCAGCGCACGGGGTCCTACAAGGCCCGGGGAGCGATCGCCAAGCTCGCCACGATCCCCGCGGGCGGGGAGGTCGTGACGGCCTCGGCCGGCAACCACGGACTGGGCGTCGCCTACGCGTCGGCCGCGCTTGGCCACAGGGCCACCGTGGTGGTCTCGGAGGCGGCTCCCGAGGTGAAGCGGCGTGGGATCGAGGGGCTCGGCGCGCGGCTCGTCGTCCACGGCGCCGGCTACGACGACGCGGAGGCGTACGCCCGCTCGCTGGCCGAGGGCGAGGCCGCCCTCTTCGTCGGGTACGCCGACGACCACGTGATCGTCGGCAATGGGGGGACGATCGCGCAGGAGCTCCTGGAGCAGGTCGAGGGGCTGGGCGAGGGCGACGCGGTCGTGATACCGGTGGGCGGGGGAGGGCTGGCCTCGGGGATCGGGGCGGCGCTGGCGGGGAGCGGGGTCGGGCTTGTGGGCGTCGAGCCAGAGACGAACCGCGCCATGAGCATCTCGTTCGACGAGGGGGCCGCCAGGACCTCCTATCCGGAGGGGGCCTCCACGCTGGCCGAGGGCCTGGAGGGGGCGGTGGCCGAGAATACCTACGAGCTGTGCCGGGAGTCGCTGGACGAGATCGTGCTGGTGGGCGAGGAGGAGATCCGCAGAGCGATCGCCCGTGCGTACACGGAGATGGGGCTCGTGCTGGAGGCGTCGGCCGCGGTCGCGCCCGCCGCCGT
>DASUTZ010000054.1:0-3262 GCA_036374295.1 Actinomycetota bacterium | reverse complement strand
GGGTCGGCGTAGTCGCCGAGGTCCTCGAGCCCGAACACCGCTCGTCCGTTCTGCGTGTAGGAGGTCTCGAAGAAGTTCACCTTGCCCTGCTCGTCCTGGTACACGTTCTCGAGGTACGCGCTGGGCTTGGTGACGGCGCTCCAGATCGCCGGCTCGTACTCGGGGTCCAGCGAGAAGGTCTTGGCGAAGCAACCGTTCTCGGTGCCGTAGACGAGCCCGCCCGGCATCAGCGCGATGAAGTCGTCCTGGGCGGGGAGGGAGTCGTTCTGGTTCGTGAAGGTCGTCGTGGTCTTGCCGGTCCCCGAGAGCCCGATGATGAGGCCCACACGCCGCTCCCCGTCCACCGGGATCATCTTGAGGCCCGCGTGGAGCGAGAGGCCGCCGCGGTCGTAGACGAGCTTGTTCCACATCCGCAGCCCGCCCTTCTTCGATTCCCCGAAGTAGTCCGAGTTGAGGATCCGCGTGACGCCGGCCTCGAGATCCACCGCGATGATGCGGTCGTCGGGGTAGCCGGGGGCGGAGAGGTTCGGCGTGTAGATCACGGTGACCTCGGGCTCGCCGTCACGCTCCGGCGGATAGTAGAGCTTCTGCTGCATCCCCGCGATGTTGGCGTAGGCCCTCTCGATCAGGAGTCTGGCCCTGGTGCGGAACCCGGGGTCGTTCCCGATGAAGCCGTCGATCACGAGCATCTCCTGCTCGCGGATGTACTCGTCCTGCATCGCCACGATGCGCGCGTACTCCTCGCGGGTGATCGTCTGGGAGTCGGTGATCGAGGGATCGTCGGTGGCGACGTAGGTGCTGGCTGCGCTGCGCGAGACGGCGCGGGTCTGTACGTTCGGGTTGTCGTATTCGGTGATCCGGCAGCTCGGCATCTCCTCGGTGAACGCGCGGAGCTCCTCGGGAGACGGATTGTCGTGGACCCTCTTCGCCTCGATCACGGCCTCCTCCTACGGCGATGTCGGGGACGCCCATGGTACACCCAGCGGAGCGGGCCCCCCAGGCGCGCTCCGGGGGTGTACCCGCTCGGGGCGCTCCTCGAACTACCGCTCGGACTCGACCTGGAAGTAGATGCGAACGTGGGTCCGGTAGCGCGCGATCTTCTCGTCCTCCACCTCGGTGCCGTAGTCGAGCACCTCCAGGCGGTTGATGTGTCGTATCGTCTTCGCCGCCTCCTTGAGCGCCTCGCGGGCGGCGTCGCCCCACGACTTCTCGGAAACGCCCTCGAGGTCCAGCGTGTTGATCACCGGCATGTCTCGTCTCCTCTCGACGGGGTCGTCCTTCGGGGCGGGGCCGGAGCGGGCCCGCGCCTCTAGGATTATCCCCGAGAGGGACCGAGGAAGGGAAGCCGTGGCCACAGAGGACGAGTTGGTCCGCGCCATCAAGAAGCTGCTCTCGGGCGAGCAGCCGGGGGTCGTCGTCCCCATCGGGGACGACGCCGCGGTCGTCGAGCCGGGCGGGCACCATCTGGTCGTGACCGTGGACACGCTCGTGGAGCGCGTCCACTTCGATCCCGACGTGGCCCAGCCCGACGACCTCGGCTACAAGGCCGTGGTCGTCAACGTCTCCGACGTGGCGGCCATGGGCGGGAGCCCCCGCTACGCGGTCGCCTCGCTCGCCGTTCCGCCCGACACCAGGCCGGCGTGGGTGATCGAGCTCTACGGGGGCATGCGGGCGGCGGTCGAAGACCATGGGATGGCCCTCGTCGGGGGGGACACGGTCCGGGCGGACCAGTGCGTCCTGACCGTGACGGTCCTGGGGACCGTGGCCGAGGGGCGGGCCGTGACCAGGTCGGGAGCCCGGCCGGGGGACCGGATCGTGGTCACCGGGAGCCTGGGCGCGGCGGCCGGCGGCCTGCGGCTCGTGCAGGGCCGGGAGGGGGCGACGAGGCGCGCGGTCATGACGGATCCGGGGCGCCAGCTCGTGGCCGCCCTGGACCGTCCGGTGGCCAGGGTGGGCGAGGGCGAGGCGCTGGCGCAGGCCGGGGCCACCTCGATGATCGACGTCTCGGACGGGCTGGCGCTGGACCTCTCGCGCGTGTGCGAGGCGAGCGGGGTCGGGGCCCGCGTGTCGCTGCCCGACGTGCCGGTCGCCGAGGCGCTGGAGGAGCTGGCCGAGGAGATCGGCGTGGACCCCCTGGACCTCGCCCTTCACGGGGGAGAGGACTACGAGCTCGTCGCGACCCTGCCCGGCGAAGCCGTGGAGGACGCGCGGGCGAGGCTGCTCGATCGGTTCGGGACGCCCCTGACCGACATCGGGGAGATCATCGAGACGGGCCTGGTCGCGGTGGGGGAGGATGGCCGAGAGCGACGACTCGAGGCGAAGGGGTGGGATCACTTTGGGTGAGGTCCGCACGGCGCTGACGATCGCCGGCTCGGACTCGGGGGGCGGTGCCGGGATCCAGGCCGACCTCAAGACCTTCACCGCGCTGGGCGTGTTCGGGACGACCGCGATCACCGCGGTCACCATCCAGAACACGAAGGGGGTCGAGGGCTACGAGGAGCTGTCGCCCGAGACGGTGGGTGGCCAGATCCGGGCGGTGGCCACCGACATCGGCGTGCACGCGGCCAAGACGGGGATGCTGGCGTCGGCGGGCATCATCGAGGCAGTGGCCGACGCCCTCGTCGAGACGCGGGTGCCCAACCTCGTGGTCGACCCGGTCTTCGTCTCGAAGCACGGCCATCCCCTGCTCCAGGACGACGCGGTCGAGGCCCTGCGGACGCGCATCCTCCCCCTGGCCACGCTGGTCACGCCGAACCTCCCCGAGGCGGCCGGCCTCACCGGGCTCCAGGTCGAGGCCGAGCAGGACATGCGCCGGGCGGGCGAGGCGATCCTCGAGCTCGGGGCGGGGGCGGTGCTCGTCAAGGGCGGACACCTGTCGGGGCCCGAGGCCACCGACCTTCTGGTCACCGGGGACGGAGCGGCGCCGTTCTCGAGCCCGAGGGTCGACACGCCGCACACGCACGGCACCGGCTGCGTGCTTTCAGCGGCGATCGCGGCCCGGCTCGCCCTGGGCGATGAGCTCCAGGACGCGGTGCGAGGTGGCAAGGAGTTCGTCACGGGGGCGATCCGTGGGGGGCTGGAGATCGGCGAGGGGATCGGGCCGGTGGACCCGGCCTGGCGCTCCTAGACGGCGCGCTGGACCTTGCCGGCCTTGAGGCACTTCGTGCACACGTGGAGCCGGCGGGGAGCGCCGTTCACGAGCACCCGAACCTTCTGCACGTTCGGGCTCCACCGGCGCGGGGAGCGCCGATGGGAGTGGCTC
>DASUTZ010000053.1:0-14294 GCA_036374295.1 Actinomycetota bacterium | reverse complement strand
TAGGAGAGGGTCTCGGCCAGGCGCCGGGCCAGCACCCGAAGCATCGCCACGGCCATCCTCGGGTGATCCTCGAGCAGCGACTCGAAGTCATCGCGGCGCACCGCCAGGGCCCGGAAGCCCTCCCCGGCCTGGACGCGAGCCGTGTGGCGGAGGCCCGGGACGAGCAGCGCGAGCTCGCCGAGGATCTCGCCCTCACCCGCCTCGATCCGGGATTCCCCCACGAGGACCTCCGCCGTCCCGCTCAGCACGACGAAGAGCCCCGCACCCTCCTGTCCTCGCTCCAGCAGGACGTGGCCCCGGGGCACCTCGACCTCCGCGGCCTTCCCCGCGATGTCGCGGAGCGCCTCACCGTCGAGATCGGCGAACAGCGGGACGCGGCGCAGGACGTCCACGTGGGCGGGATGAGCCTCGCTCATGCGCGAAGACTACACCGCGGGCGCCGGTCAGGATCCGCCGGTGCAGTCGGCGGCCGAACGGGCGTCGGTCGTCCCTCTGCGGGTCTGACCGTCGTCGATCGCGAGGCAGAGCGGCCGCCCCGAGCCCAGGGTGACCAAGGCAACCGAGGTCGCGGTCACGCCCCGGATGCTGACCATCCCGGGCGACGCAACCGGGTCCGCGTTCCAGCGGAACGAGGGTTCGAGCGCCGCCGCCGCCTGCGGGGAGAAACCCTGGAACGAGCCCTGCGTCGCGAAGTACGAGTGGGCCACCCCTGCGGCGCCGGTCAGGAGCGCGTCCGCCTGCACATCCTCGGCCTGCCGCACCCCGACGCCCGCGCTCTCGGCCTGCATCTGGGTCCCCCGGATCAGCATCCACACGGGGAATCCGATCGCCAACGCCACCCCCAGGAGGATCGTGGCGATCGTCAAGACGCTGCCGCCCCCGCGCTCCGACCGAAGCATGCCCCAGGTATCGACCCTGTCGGCGCGGTCCTGAAGAGGGTCAGCGGCGCCGGCGCCGGGCCTGCCGTGCGAGGAAGGCGAGGCGGAACGCCTCGACGTCGGCCCGTGCCCACACCCGGCCCCCGGCCAGACGTGCCACCGGCTCCGGGAAGGAGCCCCGGTCCACGTAGGTGATCACCCGGCGCTTGTCCCATCCCAGGATCGAAGCGGCCTCCGCCACGCCAACCAGATCGGGCGCAACCTCGACGACCACCGTGACGGGATCGCTGCCGTTGGGGCGGCGGGCGAGCACCGCGTCCCGGACTCGACGCACGCAGTCCTCTCGGGACTCGGCTCGGACGGAGACCGGGGGGTCGGAGGCCAAGGCCGTCCAGCCTCCGTTCTCCCGGCGGAGCGCCACCTCGATCTCCACGACGACGGCATCATACGATCATCGGCACGCTTGCCCGAATCGAACACGTGTTCTATCCTTGCCGTCCCATGCGGTGGGACAACCTCCGACTCGAGGCAGTTCCCTCGGACGACCGACTCACTGCGCCCCTCTTCGAGCAGGGGGCGGTGGCCAGGACCTTCGACACGCCGGAGTTCCGCGGGATGACCTTCTACGAGGTGCACGCGCGCTCGATCATCAACCGGGTGCCCGAGGCCTCCCGCGTCCCCTTCCGCTACACGATCAACCCCTACAGAGGATGCAGTCATGCTTGTCGCTACTGCTTCGCTCGGAAGACGCACACGTACCTGGACCTCGACCACGGCGTGGACTTCGACACGAAGATCGTGGTGAAGGTCAACGCGGCCCAGCTGCTGCGGAGGGAGCTGTCGGCGCCGCGGTGGTCTGGCGAGCACATCGCGATGGGGACGAACGTGGACCCGTACCAGCGAGCCGAGGGACGGTACCGGCTGATGCCGGGGATCATCGAGGCGCTCCGGGACTTCGCCAACCCCTTCTCGATCCTCACGAAGGGGACGCTGATCCTGCGCGACCTCGACCTGCTGCGGGAGGCATCGGAGGTCACCGAGGTGGGGACGAACTTCTCGGTGGGATTCGTGGACGACGAGCTGTCGAGGCTGGTGGAGCCGGGGACGCCGAGGCCGTCATCTCGACTCGAATCTGTCCGCAGGCTGAACGAGGCCCGGATCCCCTGCGGCGTGCTGATGGCGCCGATCCTCCCGTTCCTCACCGACGACGACGAGCATCTTGAGGCCACGGTGGCCGCGATCGCGGGCGCCGGGGCGACGCACGTGTCCCCGATCGTCCTCCATCTTCGCCCCGGCGCCCGCGAATGGTGGCTGGCCTGGATCGAGCGCGAGCGGCCCGACCTCCTCCCTCGCTATCGGAAGCTGTACGGGCGAGGCGCCTACGCCCCCAAGGTGTACCAGGCCGAGATCGGCGAGAAGGTCCGGGCCCTCGCCCGGCGGCACGGCGTCGGAAGGAACGCTCCGCGAGAGGCGCGCAACCCCAGGCGCATCCCAGAGGAGCCCCCGCAGCCCGAGCAGCTCAAGCTGGACGCTCAGTCCGAGAGCCGCTCGGCCAGGTAGCGCACCGAGAGCGGGTACCGGTACTCGATCCCCATGTGCCCCGCGTCGAAGATCTCGAAGAAGTAGTCGGTGACTCCGATCGCCTCCAGCTCCCGGCGGAAGGCCTCGGCGCCGAGATCGAGGTACGGCTCGTCGCGCTTCCCCGCGTCGATGTAGATCGCGCGCATCGACCGCAGCGCGTCGGCCCGCTCGGGCGCCATCCGGACGGGATCCCAGGCCAGCCATCGCTCCCAGACCTCGGGGATCAGGCGGCCCGTGTCGGTGTCGAAGGGGAGCCGCACCGTGCCGTCCTCGTCCGCCGAGTAGCAGGCCGCGTACCCGTACAGCTCGATCAGCGTCCCGTCCTGCTTCTTGGAGAAGGCCGGACGGGAGCGGAAATCCTCGAGGAAGGCCTCGTAGGAGCCGCCGTAGTGGTCGCGCAGGTATCGGGCGGCCTCGCGGAACTCCGGCCAGTAGCAGACCTCGAACAGGGCGTCGCCGGCGTGCGTGGCGAAGCCCCCGAACAGGTCCGGCCGCAGCATGGGGGTCACCATCGCCCCGTAGCCGCCGCTCGACTTCCCCGCGATCCCCCGGTGGTTGCGATCGGCCAGCGTCCGGTACTCGGCGTCGACCCAGGAGACGACCTCCTCGCAGAGGTAGGTGTGGTACCGGCCGGTCCCCGGCGAGTCGAGGTACTGGCTGCCCCCGAGCGACGTCCAGCAGTCGACGAAGACGACGATCGCGGATGGGGGCGGGTTCTCCTCCGCGTACATACGGTCGAGCAGCTCGGGGAAGGTACGGCGCCACGGCATGCGGTTCCGCCACATGTCGAGCTGACCGGTGTAGCCCTGGATCTCGTAGATCGCCGGGTAGCGGCGCTCCGGGTCGCCGTCGTAGCCGGGCGGCAGGTACACCCAGATGGGCCGCTCGTGCGGATCGCCCAGCGGATTGCCCTTCAGCGCCTCGCTCTCGATCGTTCGCTCGTCGAACCTCCCCACGAGCTCCTCCGACCACGGCCTCACAGCGTGGGCCCTCCTCTCCGCTTCTCCCGGCCCCAGCACCCGCGGTGCCAGTGCCGCCGGTAGTCCGTCTGATCCTCGGGCCAGGCCACGACGTGCTGCTCCCCGTCCTGGATCGGCCGGTTGCAGTATGGACAGGTGGCGCCGCCCTTGCTCGAGAACCGGACGCTCCACCCCTCGACGTGCTCGCCGGGGGGCGTGACGGCGCCGATCGGTCGGAGCGGCGGCGGGCCGGTCCGGTCGCGCCGGTGGCGGCGCGGCATCAGCTCCGCTCCCGGATGAAGTCCCCGGCGACCTCGCCGAGCGTCCGTCCGGTCGCCGCGTCGTCCTTGGGTTGCCCGCGGACCCGGAAGGAGTGGTCTCCGCCGTCCACCGGGTGCAGGGTCGCGTCGGGGAGCCGCGCCACCAGCGGCTCCAGCAGCTCCCACCGCGCAAAGGGATCCTTCGTCCCCTGCAGGAACAGCATTGGGACGTCGATGCCGGGGAGGTGGGCGTCACGGATCCGTTCGGGCTTCCCCGGGGGGTGGAGGGGATAGCCAACGAAGACGATCCCCGCGGCGGCGAGCCCGTCCGCCACCACGAGCGAGGCGATCCTTCCGCCCAGCGACTTGCCCCCCACCCAGACGACGTCACGGAGCGCAGCGCCGTATTCGAAGGCGGCCAGCCAGGCCTCCCGAAGCGTGCGCTCGGGATCCGGGGCCCGGCGGCCCTGCTCCTTGTAGGGGAAGTTGAAGCGGAGGACGGCCACACTCCGCGAGGAGAGCCCGCGGGCCATCCCGTCGAAGAGCGGCGTCCGCATGTCGTTCCCGGCTCCGTGGGCCAGGACGAGCAGCGGGCCTTCCTCGGGCCCCTCAAGCAGGGCCGAGACCGACCCCTTGGGGGTGTCGATCGTTCGCGTCACCCCGCGATGGTAGCCTGAGCCCGGCATCCTCCCCCGGGAAGGAGCTGCATGGACACACTGACGGCCACGGTCAATGCGATCTTCGCCGCGGCGGTCGTCGCCATCCTGGGGTGGATCGTCAGGGGCGGGTTCCGGGACGTCCACCGCCGCATCGACGACCTCGAGCGGCGCTTCACCGACCGGTTCGAGCAGGTCGACCGGAGGTTCGAACAGGTGGACAAGCGATTCGAGCAGGTGGACAAGCGATTCGAGCAGGTCGACCGGAGGTT
Source organism: Actinomycetota bacterium (assembly GCA_036374295.1). Classification (GTDB taxonomy): domain Bacteria; phylum Actinomycetota; class UBA4738; order UBA4738; family CALAEC01; genus DASUTW01. Next base: position 9,688 of record DASUTZ010000053.1, on the reverse strand, counting down.
CGAGGTGGTCGAGGAGCGGCTCAACCAGATCCGGTCCGACATCTCGGCCCTCGCGTTCCGTCTCGTGGGCCCCCCGAGAGCCGAAGGAGAGCCCTAGCTAGCCGAGCCGAGCCAGGACGGCCTCACGGATCTCCTCCGCCCGCTTCCCCACCTTCCGCCCCTCGAGATCCCGCACGTAAAAGACGTCCACGACGCGCGGACCGAAGGTGGCGACCTTCGCCACGTGCACGGTGAGCCCTAGGTCGCGGAAGGCGAGCGAGAGGTCGAAGAGGAGGCCGAGGCGATCGCCGGCCGACACCTCTACCACGGTGGAGAAGTCCGAGACGCGATCGTCCACCCGAACCTCCGGCTCCACTAGCGCCGGCGGCGGGTAGTGGCGCCTCTTCTCCTCCACACGCCGCTCCAGCGAGACCCGTCCTTCGAGCGCGCGCCGCAGGTCGCCCCGGAACCGGCGCCAGCGTTCCTCGGTGACCTCCGGCTCGAACACGCCCTGAACCGCGAACAGATCGAGGGCGATCCCGTCCGCGCTCGTGAAGGCCTGCGCCGAGAGGATCGTCAGGCCCTGGAGGGCGAGCGCCCCGGCGATGTCGGCCAGCAGGCCCGGCCGGTCCGCCGCGGCGACGGCCAGCTCGTAGACGCCGGGGCGCTCGCCCTCCAGGACGTCGGTCCGGATCTCGCCCGCCGCCGGCGGGGGCTCCAGCAGCCGGAAGTGGCGGGCCGCCTTCTCGGGGGCCACAGCGAGGACGTAGGGCCGCGGCAGGCGATCGACGTAGGCGGCCACCGGATCGGGGTGCTCGCCCGCCAGCAGGGCCGCCATCCGCTCCAGCCGCTCCGCGATCGTCGCCAGCTCGTCGGGCTGCTCCTCGGGATGGTCGAGCGCCCTCTGGACCTTCCCCACGAGATCGCGCACGAGAGCCCGGCGCCAGGGCGTCGAAGCGTGCGGGCCGGTCGCCTCGGCGTCCGCCGTCGTGAGAAGGAACAGCGAGGCCAGTCGCCCCCCGTCGCCCACCCGCCCGGCCACGTCGAGCACGAGGTTCTCGTCGGTGAGGTCTCGGCGCGTTGCCGTGTCCGACAGAAGGAGGTGCTCCGCCACGAGGAAGCGCACCCGGTCCGCGGTCTCGGGCGCGACGGCGAGCCGCTCCAGGATCGGCTCCACCACGCGGACCCCGGCCGGGACGTGCGGCCCCTCGCCCCGCTTCCCGATGTCGTGCAGCAGCGCGCCCAGCAGCAGGGCCTCGCGATCCCGGATCGCGGAGACCGCCTCGGCCGTCATCGGATCCTCGGCCCCGCCCCGCAGCAGCGCCGCAACGCCCCCAGCGGTATGGATCAGATGGAGGTCCACCGTGAACCGGTGGTAGGGATCGCGCTGCGGGCGGCACCGGACCGCGGCCCACTCCGGCAGAAGTCGCATCAGGATCCCGCCTCGGTCCATCGCCTCGAGCGCGTCGACCGCACCGGGTGCCGCCAGCAGGCGGACGAGGGCCGCGCGCATCGCCGGCGTCCACGTCACCCGCGCGGGGACGGCCCGCTCCAGCCGGTCGAGCGTGGCCGGCGACGGGAGCCGCTCTCGCTCCGCGGCCAGCGCCAGCAGGTCCAGCACCTCCTCGGGCGAGCCAGGCCGGGCCTCCTCCTCCTGCTCGCCCCCCTCCACCCAGCGAGCCGCCCGGTCGAGCAGGAGCCGGAGGACGTGCTCCACGGATCGGGCGTGCTCGAACAGGGATCGCATCAGCACGTCGGGCGGGCTCATCCCCGGCTCGGGACCGAAGCCGAACGCCTCGGCGATCGCCGGCTGGTGCTCCAGGAGCAGACGGTCGCCGCGCCGACCCGTCTCGAGGTGCAGCCCGCTCCGCAGGCGGATCAGGAACTCGCGGGCGTCGTCCAGGGCCTCGACGTCGCGGGCCCGCAGCAGGCCCACCTGGACCGGGTCCTCCACCTGCAGGGCCTTCAGCACCCACCCCACCGCCGCCACGTCCCATACGCCGCCTCCGCTCGCCTTGAGGTCCGGCTCGAGCAGCCATGCGCACGAGCCGAGCCGTTCGCGACGCGCCTCCACGCTCTCGGCGACCGAGGCCAGGAAGGCCCCCCGGTCCCGCCCGATCCTCGCCAGCAGCCCCTCGGTGAGGTCCTCGAGCACCGCCTCATGGCCCGCCACGAGCCTCGCGTCGAGGAGCGACGTGGCAACGTCGAGGTCCTCGACCAGATCCTGGCACTCCGCCACGGTCCGGACCGAGTGCCCCAGCGGAATCCCCGCGTCCCAGAACGGATAGAAGAGGCGGGAGGACGCATCCTCGAGCCCCTCGACGCCGTCGTGAAGGAGCATCAGGTCGACGTCCGACCCTGGCGTCAGCTCCCTGCGACCGTAGCCTCCGAGCGCCACGATCGCGACGCGCCCCTCGATGCCCTCGGCCAGCTCCCGGACGGCCCCGTCCACGAGCTCGGTCCGTCGCCTCGCCGACCAGCCCCCGTGGTGGCCGCTCGAGTAGGCCTCCTCCAGCGAGCGTAGCCCACGCTCGAGCCGGTCGATCGGGCCGGTCGCCCGATCAGAGCGCGTCGGGGCCTCTCTCTCCCGTGCGGATCCGGATCACCTGCTCGGCCTCGATGACGAAGATCTTCCCGTCGCCGATCTTCCCGGTCCGCGCCGTCCGCTGGATCGTCTCCACGACCTCCTGAGCCCGCGCATCCTCGGTCACGATCTCGATCTTCACCTTGGGGACGAAGTCGACCTGGTACTCGGCCCCGCGGTAGATCTCGGTGTGGCCGCGCTGACGGCCGAAGCCCTGAGCTTCGGTAGCCGTCATGCCCTCGACCCCGATCTCACGCAAGGCGTCCTTCACCTCGTCGAGCTTGTGCGGCTTGATGATCGCCGTCACCAGCTTCATGCGTCCCTCCTCGCGTGCCCGAGCATCCTACCGCCGCTCCTCCAGGATCCGGCGTGCCGCCTCCGCGAGCCCGGCCTCCGGATCCTCGGGCCGCAGCGCCCGGTGACGATCGTAGACCCACAGGAAGAGGTCGCCCTCCCGGGCCCCGGGGAGGGCGTCTCGCAGCCCCGTCTCCCGCACGGCCTCCATCGCCGGGAGGTAGACGCGCTCGTACCAGTCGCGGCCTGCCTCCCGCAGCGACACGACCTCCCCCCGCTCGCCGGAGAGGTGGAAGCCGTGGACCTTGACCAGCTCGAGCAGCTGCGGGTACCCGACCGGGCTCGACATCGGGATGTGCACCGGCGGATCGAGGTCGTCCAGCCCCGCCTCCTCCAGGAACCGCCGCTCCTGCTCCGCGATGATCAGCGCGCCCACGTCCGCGTCCTCCGGCAGCGGGCGGCGGGTCCGGAGGCGCGTCACCTCCGCGTCCACGTAGTCCACGCCGCGCTGCTTGGCGACCGCCACGCGGTGGTGACCGTCCACGACGAAGTATCGCCCGTCCACCTCGTAGGCCACGATCGGAGGGAAGTCACCCCGCGGGAACGTCTGCTCGACATTTCGCCACCGCTCGCGCGTTCGCTCGTCGCGTGGCAGGAAGTCGCCGTCGAAGTCGCGGGACCGCCCGGCGGTGCCGACGATGTGAGCCACGGGTATGGCCCGGATCCCGTCGTATGACTCCTCGAAGACGCCGAGCCGCGCGCGGACCTCGTCCAGATCGAGCAGCGTGGGGGCCTGACGCCCCCCGCGGACGCTTCGCGCCAGACGCCGGTAGGCCTCCTTGCGTCTGGCGCTGTCGAAGGCGCTTATGTCGGGCAGGAGGTCCCACCGCACGGCCGGCCCCTCAGGAGGCGGCCTGCTTCTTCGCCGCGCGCTTCCTCGCCGGCTTCTTCTCCGTCTTCGTGGCCTCGACGCTCTTCTGGAGCGCCTCCATGAGGTCGACGACCTTCTCCGGCGCCTCTTCCTCGGTGATGACCTCGATCTCCTCGCCGGCCACCTTCTTCTCCACGATCTCGAGGAGCGCCTCGCGGTACTCGTCGCCGTACTGCTCGGGGTTCCAGGGCTCGGTGAGGTTCTCGATCAGCGAGCGGGCCATCTGGACCTCCTTGGGCCGTACCTCGCTCTTCGCGTCGAGCTCCTCGAAGTCCTGGGCCCGGAGCTCGTCGGGCCAGTACATCGTGTCGAGAACGATCACGTCGCCCATCAGCCGCAGCGCGGCCAGGTGCTCCTTGTCGCGGAACGAGACCTTGGCGATCCCGACCTTGTCGTCCTCGCGGAGCGCCTCCCGCATCAGCTGGTAGGCCTTGATGCCGGTCTCCTCGGGCACCAGGTAGTAGGTCTTCTTGAAGTAGACCGGGTCGATCTCATCGATGTCCACGAACTGCGTGATGTCGATGGCGCGTGTGGACTTCACCGGGATCTGATCGATCTCGTCGTCGGTCAGGACGACGTAGCGGTCCTTCTCGTACTCGTAGCCCTTGACGATGTTCTCGTACGGGACCTCCTTGCCGCACTTCGCGCAGACCCGCTGGTACTTGATGCGTCCGTGGTCCTCGTCGTGCAGCTGGTTGAAGCGGAGGGTCTTCTCCTCCGTCGCCGGGAACACCCGCACGGGGATCGACACGAGGCCGAAGGAGATGGCCCCCTTCCACATGGTCCTCGGCATCACGACCTCCCTGTTCTCGGCTCGCCGGCCCAGGATACCCGGCGAGCGGCCGGGATGGCGGCCAGGCCCTACCATCGGGGCATGGCGCGCGGCGAGCCCTTCACCGTAGAGACTCCCCGGAGGCTCGAAGCTGAGCGGGAGGGAGACCACTGGTGGGTGGAGGCGGCCGGCCGCCGCGTGCGCCTCTCGAACCTCCCCAAGGCCTACTGGCCCGACGACGGCTACACGAAGGGCGACCTGCTCGCCTACTACTGGAACGTCGCCGACACGGTCCTCCCCTACCTGCGGGGGAGGCCCCTCACGATGCGCCGGATGCCGGACGGGATCGAGGGAGGCGAGTTCTACGAGAAGAACGCCCCGTCCCACACCCCCGAGTGGATGCCGCGCTGCCCCGTGCTCGACGAGGAGGGCTCGAAGACGATCGAGTACCTCCGGGTCGAGGACGAGGCGGGCCTCCTGTTCGTGGCCAACTTGGGGGCGATCGAGTTCCACCCGCTCCACTCCAGGTGCGAGAGCGTCGACCGGCCCGACTACCTCTTCTTCGACCTCGATCCGTTCGAGCCGATCACGTTCGGCGACGTTCGGGCGGTGGCCCGGCACGTCCGCGCGGCCCTCGAGGCGCTCGGGCTCACCTCCTACCCGAAGACCTCGGGCGCGACCGGGATGCAGATCTACGTGCCGATCGAGCTCGGGCCAAGCTACCAGCAGGTCAGGGACTTCGTCGGCGCGGTGGGGCGGCTGATCCTGAAGGCCGACCCCGACCGCGTGACGATGGAGTGGGAGGTCTCCAAGCGCGCGGGCAAGGTCTTCATCGACCACAACATGAACCGGCAGGGGGCGAACATCGCCGCCGCGTACTCGGTGCGTCCTCAGCCGGGGGCCACGGTGTCGGCCCCGGTGACGTGGGACGAGGTCGAGGAGGGCATCGAGCCCGGTGACTTCACGATCGTCACGATGCACAAGCGGCTGGCCGAGGTGGGCGACCTGTTCCGCGGGGTCCTGGAGGAGCCCGTGGACCTGCGCCCAGCGCTCGAGGCGCTGGGGATGGACCCGCGCGTTGAGGAAGCGGAGGCGACCGGGGCTCCGACCGCTGGGGAGGGTGAGCCCGCGTCGGAGGAGCTCACCGCCGATCCGAAAACCGACGACGGGGACCCCGCGGCCCGCCTCGCCAAGTACGGCGAGATGCGCGACTTCGCGGAGACGCCCGAGCCCCCGCCCGTCCCCGCCGGCGGCGACGGGCGCTCCTTCGTGATCCAGAAGCACGAAGCCACCCGCCTCCACTACGACCTGCGTCTGGAGGAGGGCGGGGTGCTGGTCTCCTGGGCGGTCCCTCGCGGCCTCCCCTTGAAGCCCGGCGACCGTCGCCTCGCCGTCCACACCGAGGACCACCCCCTCGACTACGGGGAGTTCCAGGGATGGATCCCCGAGGGTCACTACGGGGCCGGCGAGGTCCGCATCTTCGACCGCGGCACCTACGAGCCGCTGGACTGGACCGACGACAAGGTCTCCTTCCGCCTCCATGGCACGCGGCACCGCGGCGAGTACCACCTCGTGAAGACCGACCGCGACTGGCTGATCTTCCTGGGCAAGGGGTCGGATGCGCCCCAGCCCGAGCCGCCGCCGGCGTTCGAGCCCATGCTCGCCGACCCCGGCCACGACCCGTTCGACGACCCCGGGTGGCGGTTCGAGCCCAAGCTCGACGGCGTCCGGACGCTCGCCTACGTCACCACCGACGCCACGCGGCTCCTCTCGCGGAAGGGTCGGGACCAGACGGCCCAGTACCCCGAGCTCGACAACCTGGCCCGCTGGACGAACGCGCTGTGGGCCGTCCTCGACGGCGAGATCGTGGCCGTGGACGAGCGGGGCCGGCCGTCGTTCGAGCGGCTCCAGGAGCGTATCAACCTCTCCGCTCCGTCCGACATCGAGAAGGCCCGCCGCCGCATCCCCGTGAGGCTGTACGCCTTCGACCTGCTGTGGCTCGACGAGCGAGACCTGACGAACGAGCCGCTGGAGGAGCGCCGCCGCCTGCTCGAGGGGATCGTCACCGAATCGGATCGCCTGGGGCTCACCCTCTACCTCGACGGCGAGGGGGAGCGGCTGTTCGAGGCGGCGAAGGGCCTCGGCTACGAGGGCATCGTGGCCAAGAAGCTCGGCAGCCGCTACCAGCCGGGCCGGCGGTCGAAGGACTGGGGGAAGGTGAAGGCGGTGAAGCGGCAGGACTGCGTGATCCTCGGCTGGACCCGAGGTGAGGGCTCGCGGGCGTCGTCGTTCGGGGCGCTGCTGCTCGGCGCCTACGTGGGCGACGAGCTCCGCTGGGTGGGACAGGTGGGCACGGGCTTCACCGAGCAGCTGACCCTCCAGGTTCTGGACCGCCTCCGCGAGATCCGCGAGGAGGAGCCCCCGATCGGCGACCGCGAGCTGGCCTCGGTGAAGGGCGCGACCTGGGTGCGGCCCGAGCTCGTCTGCGAGGTGGAGTACCTCCACGTGACGAAGGCCGGCAAGCTGCGCGCCCCCTCCTTCAAGGGCCTCCGCCCCGACAAGGCGCCGCAGGACTGCATCCTCGAGGAGGCCCCCTGAGCCTGAACCGGTACCGCTTCCGCTCGGTCTGGCGCATCCCCGCCCCGCCCGAGGTCGTCCTCGACCTCCTCCACGAGCTCGACGCCTGGACCCGCTGGTGGCCCGAGATCCGCGAGAGCCGCCGCGTGGACGAGGACCGCGCGGTCGTCCGTGTCCGCTCCGCGCTCCCCTACGACCTGCACCTCCTGCTGACCCGCCGGCGCGACACCGAGACCGTCCTCGAGGCGGGGATCGAGGGGGACCTCCGGGGCTTCGCCAGGTTCCGGCTACGTCCAGACGGCGACGGCTCGACCCGGCTCCTCTTCGAGCAGGAGGTCGAGGCGAGGAAGCCACTGATGCGAAGGCTCGCCCCGATCGCCCGTCCGCTCTTCCGCTGGAACCACGCCAGGATGATGCGCTCGGGTCGGCGCGGGCTCGCGGCGCTCGTCGCTACCGGAACGGGTCGAAGCCGGCCTTGACCAGCAGGGCCCGCGCCTCGCGCTCGTCCATCCCCCGGCTCACGAGCTCGCGGAGGAGGCGGGCCGGCGCCATGGAGCGGCCGCACTTCGGGCAGTACGAGAAGTGCGCCTCCACGGGGGTGTCGCACCAGGCGCAGGCCAGGAGGGTCACCTCGGAGCCGGGGGTCTCCTTGAGACCGGCGTCGGCCAGCGCGTCCACGTACCCCTTGCCATAGTCCCAGAGGACGTAGTCCTCCTCACGGGGGTCGAACGCGGGCTCGTGCATCCGCGGCTCCCCGGTCTCGAGCATGTGCTCCAGGGACTCGATGATCAGGTCCCACCCGTAGAAGTGATCGGTCTGGCATTCGGGGCAGGCGATGGCGACGCCCCGCATGCCCTGCCCCTCGAAGACGGACCGCATCGCCGATAGGTCCTCGAGGTCGGCCTCGATGTTCCGGCGCTCGTCGGGATCCAGGGGGCGCGCTTCCTCGTCGGCCATCCTCAGACCTCGATCCGGAACGCGCGGAACCGCTCCACGAACTCGTGGGGCGTGCCCTCCGCCTGGTCGCGCGCCCACTTCCGGACGCGGGCGTCGGCGTCGAACTCGCCCATGTTCTCCATCTGGCTCTGGTGGGCCTGCACCGCCTGGACCTTCAGGTCGATCGCCTCGCCGATGTCCACTATGTGCTCGCCCTCGTCGGAGGCGAGCCACACGCGGCGGACCTTGAACGGCTCCAAGCCCTCTTCCAGGAGCTCGGGGAACTGGGGGCGGGTCGGCGCGTCGCATGCCGTGACGGCGAGGACGGCCTCCCCCACCGCCCGGTGATCGGGATGGCTGATGTAGCTGCGGCCGCTCCACAGCTCCGATGGGTCGAACGAGACGAGGACGTCGGGGCGGGCCCGGCGCACCTCCCGGGTCAGCGACCGGCGCAGGTCGAGCGAGGGCTCGAGCATCCCGTCCGGGTATCCGAGGAAGCGGACCTCCGTCACCCCGAGGAGGTCGCCCACCTCGCGCATCTCCTCCTCGCGGCGCGCGGCGATCTCCTCGCGGGTCATGCCGGGCGCGTTCCAGCCGGCCGAGCCGTCGGTGGCGCAGACGTACGTGACCTCGACCCCCTGCTTGGCCCAGAGCGCCACCGTCCCACCGCAGAGGAACTCGGCGTCGTCCGGGTGGGCGAAGGCGACGAGGGCGCGCTCGATCTCCACCCGCCAAGCGTAGCGCGAGCGACGGGCTCAGGGCTGGGCCGCGAGCAACGAGATGGCCGCCAGGAGCTCCTCGACGGCATCCATCTGGGACGAGACCCACGCCGCGTCGCGGGGGCCCCGGGCGTCCTCGCGAGGGAAGAGGAACGTGTTGAGGTGCTCGTCGGAGCCCACCTGGAGCCCGTGGGCCGCCATCAGCTCCCCGATCGCGACCTCCCAAGTGAAGAGCGCGGTGCCGTCCTCGAGGAGTTGCACGTAGTGGGTGAGGTACGGCGTGGCACGGTGCTCCCAGGTCTCCCCGCCCCTCCCCCGTCGGGAGAAGACGAATCCCAGATCCCGCAGCGCGTCCTCGAACGACACGGCTCGCAGGATATCGCCGCCGCTACTCCACCGCCTCGAGCCGCCGCTCGTCCTCGAGGGCTCCCGCGGTCCCCCGCCCCTTTGCCACCGCCCAGCGAGCCCGACCCAGCCCGGCTCGCCACTCGTCGGCGGCGTTCTGGAGCATCGTCGTGGCGCGAGCGACCCGGTTCTCCAGGGTCTGCTCCATGCCCTCGAGCACGCTCTCCAGCTCCGCCAGGCAGGCCTCGACGTCGCCGCTCTGTCCGTACCGCGATCCAAGCGCGTACAGGGAGAGCAGGACCGGCAGCGCCGCAGAGTAGGCCACGATGACCACCCCGTGCCGGAAGGCGACCGCATGCGCCTTCCGGCACGCCGCGTAGGCTGCGTCGGGGACGCAGGCCACGGCGAATGGGGTGGTCAGCGACGGCTCGAGGTACGACGCGACCTCGCGCGCCCGCTTCGCCACCTCGTCCTCGAGCCGACGGGCGATGGGCTCGCGCGCGGCGGGGTCCTCCTCGGCCTCCAGGGCCTCGACCTCCGCGGCGGCGGCC
>DASUTZ010000052.1:0-6504 GCA_036374295.1 Actinomycetota bacterium | reverse complement strand
TCGTGACGCTCTCGCCATCCGACGCCGTGGCCCAGGCCGTGGCCGAGATGCGGGACAAGGCGATCCGCCGGCTCCCCGTCGTGGACGAGGAAGGCCGGCCCGTGGGGATCGTCTCGATCGGGGACCTCGCCGTGGAGCGCGACGCCGACTCGGCCCTGGCCGACATCAGCGCGGCTCCGCCGAGCGACTGAGGAGGCAGGAACGGACGAGATCGAGGTCGAGGCGGGTCCGGTCCGCGTCGGGGGGTTCCTCGACGTGCCGGAGGGCGCCCGCGGCCTCGTCGTCTTCGCCCACGGGAGCGGGTCCAGCCGCCACAGCCCGAGGAACCAGCAGGTGGCCGGGGCCCTCCAACCGCGGGCCCTGGGGACGCTCCTGTTCGACCTCCTGACGCCCGAGGAGGACGAGGTCGACCGAGGGACGGCGTCCCTGCGCTTCGACATCCCCCTGCTGGCCGAGCGGGTGGAGGGCGCCGTGGCGTGGGTCCGGGAGGAGGTCCCGGGCCTCCCCGTGGGGCTGTTCGGGGCCAGCACCGGGGCGGCCGCCGCACTTGTCGCGGCCGAGCACGTCCCGGATGACGTGCGCGCGGTGGTGTCGCGCGGCGGCCGCCCCGACCTCGCCGGCGACTCGCTCCCCCAGGTCGTGGTTCCCACCCTGCTGATCGTGGGATCCCTCGACACCGAAGTGCTCGGCATGAACCGCGACGCGATGGCCCGGATGGAGCGGGCCGACGTGGCTCTGGAGGTGGTGGAGGGCGCCTCCCACCTGTTCGAGGAGCCGGGGAAGCTGGAGCTGGTCGGCGAGCTGGCCCGCGACTGGTTCGCGGCCCACCTGTCCTGACGTCAGCGCATCGCGTCGAGGAGCTTCCTCGGCCCCCCCAAGTGCCGCGCGTGCCGCTCGATCTCCCTCCACGGATCGGGCTTCCGGCCCAGCCGCCGGAAGGCGTTCCGGACCGTGTACCGCTGGGGATGCGTCCGGCCCAGCTCCTCCCAGTCCAGGGGCGCCGCGATCGGCGCGCCGGGCCGGGCCCGCACGGCGTAGGGCGGGACCGCCGTCTGCGCCCAGCCGTTCCGGAAGTAGTCCACGAGCACGCGGTCTCCCCGCTTCGCCTTGCGGTGCTCGATCGTGAACCGGTCGGGGTCGTCCCGGACGATCAGCCTGGACACGTCGTAGGCGAAGCGGTGGACCGCCTCCGTGTCGTCCTCGGCCGCCAGCGGCACCGTCACGTGGAAGCCTCGCGAGCCGCTCGTCATCACGAAGGGAGCCAGCTCGAGCGCCTCCAGCAGGTCCCGCAGGGCTCGGGCCCCGTCCCGCAGCACGCCCACGTCCTCGACCGAGGGGTCCAGGTCGAAGATCATCCGATCGGGCCGGTCGAGGTGCTCGGCGGTCGAGAGCAGGACGTGCGGGGTGAGACACCCCTGGTTCGCCAGGTAGACGAGGTCGGCCGCCTCCCGCAGCACGACGTGGTGCACGACGCCGTCCTTCTTGGGGACCTCCGCCCGCTCGATCCAGTCCGGGAAGTGGTCGGGGGCCTCCTTCTGGTACCAGCGGGTCCCGCCCAGGCCGTCGGGGAGCCGCTCCATCGAGACCGGCCGGCCCCGCACGTGGGGCAGCATCGCCTCGGCGACCCGCGCGTAGTACCGGACGACGTCCCCCTTCGTGATGCCGCTCTCCGGGAAGAAGACTTTGCCCTCGTTCCCCACGTCGATCGTTCGCTCGCCGATCGTCAGCTTCATGGCCGCTGGCACCTCGGGCAGAAGACCGACGTCCTCCCCCCGGCCTTGACCCGCTCCAGCGGCGTGCCGCAGCGGGGGCAGGTCGCGTCGCGCCCGTCGCGGATCCCCATGAGCCACGTCTCGTCCGGCGGCACCCCACCGAGCTCGATCGAGAGGCGGAGGACCTCCTCGGTGCGATCGGCGATGCGCTCCAGGTCCTGCCGGCCCAGGTCCCCGATCGCCCGCCTGGGGTGGACCCGGGCCCGCCACAGGATCTCGTCCACCAGGAGGTTCCCTAGCCCGGCCACCATCCGCTGGTCCATCAGCGCCGCCTTCACGCCCCCTCGCCTGCGCGCCAAGAGCTCCACGAGGTCGTCCCGCTCGAGGCGCTGGGCGTCGGGGCCCAGGTGGCCCGTGACCGACTCGGCGTCCACGCCCTCGGGAACCACCCAGACGCCCCCCAGCTTCCGCATGTCGCGGTAGCGCAGCTCGCCGCCCTCGACCTCCAGGATCACGCGGTCGTAGGGGTGGCGGTCGGGCTCCTCCCCCGACCAGACGAGGCTCCCCGTCATGCCGAAGTGCAGGACGAGCGTCGGGCCGTCGACGGGGCACGAGAGCCACTTCCCGTGGCGCCGGGGCGGGCCCAGCACGCCGCCCACGAGCGCTCTGCCCAGGGCCTGGGGAGTGGTGTTCCTGAGGATCGTGGGATCCGCGCGGACGCGCTCCACACGTCTCCCCTGCGCGTGGCGGGCCAAGTAGCGGCGGTACCCCTCGACGTCGGGCAGCTCAGGCATCCCGGTGACCTTCCCGCGACCCCGCGAGCCTACGCTCCGGGTTCCCTTCGGATGGACTCGGGTAGGCTGGGCCCATGTTCGGCAACTCCTGGCGCGTGGGCCGCGTCCGCGGCATCGAGCTCCGCATCGACATCTCGTGGGCCATCATCGCCGTTCTCATCTCCTACTCGCTGTACTGGCGGTACGTCGAGATCTACCGGGGCATCGACAACGCCTACGCCATCCTGCTCGGCGTCGGCTCCGCCATCCTCTTCTTCGGCTCGGTCGTCTTCCACGAGTTCGCCCACGCGTTCACCGCGCAGTCGCGAGGCATCCCCGTCAAGAGCATCACGCTCTTCCTCTTCGGGGGCGCCACGCACGCCAAGGTGGAGGCGAAAGGACCCGGTGCGGAGTTCCTGATCGCCCTGGTGGGCCCGCTGTCGAGCCTGGTCCTGGCGGGGGCCTTCGCCCTCCTGGGGACCCTGGGCGACGCCTTCCTCCCCCGGGAGGTGGCCGGCGCGTTCGGCTACCTCGCCTTCGTCAACCTGGCCCTGGCCGTCTTCAACCTCGTCCCCGGGTTCCCGCTCGACGGCGGGCGGGTGCTGCGCGCGATCATCTGGGGCGCCACGGGCAGCCTGTCGAGGGCGACCCGGATCGCCAGCATCGCCGGCCAGGGCTTCGGGTACCTCCTCGTGGCCGCCGGCCTCTTCTTCGTTTTCAACGGGGCGCTCGGCGCGGGCATCTGGTTCGGGGCGATCGGATGGTTCCTGACGCAGGCCGCCCGGATGAGCTACGAGCAGCTCCAGCTCCGGCGGATGCTCGAGGACGTGGACGCCGAGGACGTGATGGCCTCCACCGTCAGCTCGATCCCGGCGGACATCACCCTGCGCCAGGCCGTGGACGACCACTTCATGCGCTCGGACCACAGCGCGTTCCCGGTCGTGGACGGAGACGAGGCCGTGGGTCTGCTCAGCCTGCGACGCGTGAAGCAGGTGCCGCGTCAGGAGTGGGGCTCGAGGACGGTGCGGGAGACGATGGGCAAGCTCGACGAGGGCTGCACGGTCTCGCCCATGACCTCGATGGCCGACGTCGTGGAGCGGCTGGAGGGCGAGAACCGCCGGGTCGTCGTGGTCGAGGACGGCGAGGTCGTGGGCATCATCTCGCCGTCGGACGTGGCACGCTGGCTCCAGCGCCGCCAGCTGGTCGAGTCCTGAGTCAGCCGGCGAGCGACTTGGGCGGCCTCAGCGACTCGCCCTTCGGCAGCCGGACCACGCGGCGCGTCGATCCGCGGTGCCTCGCACGATCCACCAGGAGCCTCACCCAGGAGCGGTAGGCGCGGGCGAAGTCCCGATCACGGAGGCGCCTCTTGAGCGGGTCCTCGTTCATGGGCATCCGGGCCCTACCCTTCGTCTCGAATCCCAACCTTACGACAGATGGCGAGAGAGGGTATCGGCCGTTCGGCCCATTCGCGACGGACCTCACCCTCCGAGGAGGCCCGGGAGATCGGCGATCGAGTCGATCACGTGGTCGGGGCGGGCGACCTCGAGGTGCTCGGGCCGGAACTTGCCGGTGCGGACGAGGACCCCCCGGATGCCCGCCGACCGCGCGCCCTCGACGTCGGCCTCGATGTCGTCGCCCACCATGAGCGCGCGGTCGGCGGGCATCCCCAGCCGCTCCAGCGCCGCCCGGAAGAAGGCCGCCGACGGCTTCCCCACGACCTCGGCCTCGACCTTCGCCGCCCGCTCCAGCCCCACGACGAACGCCCCCGAGTCGAGGACGATACCGCGGCTCGTCCTCCACGAGAGGTTGCGGTGCATCGCCACGAGCCGGGCCCCGTCGAGGAGCATGCCGAACGCCCGGTTCAGGTTCTCGTATGTGAACGTCGCGTCCGGGTGCTCCGGGTCGGGCTCGCTCGCACCCCCGATCACCACGACCTCGGCCCGGCTGTCCACCAGCTCGATGCCCTCGAGGTCCTCGGCCACTTCGCCGGCAGCCAGCAGGTGGACCCTGGCCCCGGGGTGCTCGGTGCGAAGGTACGCCGCCGTGGCCATCGGCGCGGTCAGGAGGTCGTCCGGACCCACCTCGAACGGGGCGAGGTCCCGGGCCAGCGAGGCGCGCGACCGGGTCGTCGTGTTCGTGACGAGCAGGAAGGGGACGTTCGCACCGCGCAGCCACGCGATCGTCTCCACCGCCCCCGGGAGCGGCTCCCATGACGTCACGAGGACACCGTCCACGTCGAGCAGCACGCCCGCGGCGCCCCGGCTCATGCCCCGCGGGCCAGGCCCCGCAGATCCTCCAGGACCTCCCCGGGATGCGCCGCCACGTCCTTCACCACGTAGCTCCGGGCCACCTTCCCCTCGGGGTCGATGAGGTAGGTGAACCGCCTGGGGAACGCCGCCCGCTCGTGGTCGTCGGGGCGCCGGGTCCCGTAGGCCGCGGCGACGGTCCGGTCCCCGTCCGAGAGCAGCCTGAAGGCGAACCCCTGCTTCTGGGCGAACGCTCTTTGCGCCTCGGGAGGGTCGTAGGAGACGCCCAGGATCTCGGCGCCCAGCTCATCGAACTCGGGGGCTCGATCACGGAACCCCTGGCCCTCCATCGTTCACCCAGGGGTGTCGGCGACGACGAACCACCAGAGGATCACCCAACTCCCCGGGTAGTCGCTCAGGGACACGGGATTTCCGTCCTGGTCGGGAAGCGTGAACGTCGGCGCCCGTGCGCCCTCTTCGAGCATGTCCGGCATCCTACTCGGACGCCGCGGCGGGGTCAGTGCCGGGGATCGCGGGTCTGGAGCGGTCGTCGGCGTCGCAGGCCTCGGCGAACGCCGCGGCGGCGGCCGTCGCGAGCGCGGGCCCGTTCGCGGTCTTCCTCGCCCGTCGGTCGGGTCAGAAGGAGCGCGAGGCCCGCCGAGTCGCTGCGCCAGCTCATACCTCCCCCTTCGGCAGGTTCGGAGGGCGCCTGAAGGATGGAACGCAGACGATAGCGAGGGAGGGCCGTTAGCATCGAGGGGGTCGTCCGGAGGCCCGCGAACCCAGGACGGCCCATCCGACAACCGGAAGGAGAGCGATGCGAGCACGCATGCTGATCATGCTGGTCGCGGGCGCGCTGGTGCTGGGCGCCTGCGGAGGAGATGACGGAGGCGACGACGGGGCCGGCGGCGGCGGAAGCGCCGACGTCTCGGTGACGGGGACCGACGCGCTGGCGTTCGAGCCGAGCGAGCTGAGCGCCGAGCGGGCTCGATCACCGTGGAACTGACGTCCCAGGAGGGCATCAACCACACGTTCGTGGTCGAGGAGGCCGGCGACGAGGTCGTGGCCGCCGCGGATCCCGGCCAGACCGACACGGGCACGATCGAGCTCGACGCTGGCAGCTACACGTTCTACTGCGACGTCCCGGGCCACCGCGAGGCCAGGATGGAGGGGACCCTCGAGGTCCGGTGACGAAGCACCGTCGCTTCCTCCCATGCCAGGCTTCGACGGTCGATCGAGGGAGGGAGCGACGGGTGCGTTCTTCTCGCTGCCGGCGGCCGCGGCCATCGCCGCCACCCGTCGCGGTCGGTAGGGCGCACCCTCAGGCCGTGGCCGCCTCGGCCACCATCTCCCTGAGGACCTCCAGGTCGAGGTCCTCCAGCTTCCGGAACGAGACCGAGGACCTCCCGACCTTCACCTTGCCCAGGCGGGAGCCGTAGATCTCGGGGAGGTACCTGCGGTCCTTGGTGACGCTCACGTAGACGCTGACATAGCCCTTCTGGTTGGCCAGGCCGATCTTGAACCACTCGACGTCCTCCCCCGCGGAGCTCTGGTAGGTGATGTCGCCGTACCCGAGGATCGTCTGGTCGGTGCCGCCCCAGAACTTCTGCCGCCAGACCTTCATCTTCAGCTTGGGGGCGGCGGCGCGGATCGCTTTGTGGACGGCGCGGAGGATGGGGCGGCGGTCCTCGGGGGCGGAGTCGAGGAGCTCCTGCAGAGCAGCCATGAACCGGATCGTACCCGAGGGGGCGGGGGCGGGGGCGCGACGCCACG